>CBDUQV010000021.1:0-16776 GCA_965369615.1 uncultured bacterium
AGGAGCTTAAAAAGCAAATTGACACCACCAGGAAAGAAACAGAATACATATGAAGACGCCACAAAGACGGCAAATGGGCATTAAAGGGGACAAAGAAGGCACAAAATGAGCCAAAAACATAATATTGTGGTTGACAGGTGAGTGAATGTAATAGTTTTCACCAGAAAGGAGGATGTGATGGTATCGAAGAATGCAAAACTCAAAAAGGAAGTATGGAATTATTTTAGCGATACGCAGAATATTTTCTTCGCAACCTGCGACGGAAAGAAACCGAGGGTTCGTCCAGTAACCCTTATTTACTTCAAGAAGAAATTCTGGGTTGCAACGGGATCAAAGGATGCAAAGATAAAACAATTGAAGAAGAATAAGAATTTTGAATTTTGCATGATTCTCGAAAAATGCAAGTCTCAGGGGTACATCAGGGCTTCTGGAAAGGTGAAGATGATCCGCGATAGGCGTACAAGAGCAGTGGTGGCTGACAATATACCTTTTTTCAAAAATTTCTGGCAGGATGCTTCTGATCCAGGTTTTGCATTGCTCCGATTAGAGGTTAGCCAGATTGAATATATCAAACCAGGCAAGTTTGAAGTAATGATGTTCAAGGTTTGAAGATCGCGTAAGCATATCACCTGATGAAGGCAAACTTCTGCAATGATTGGTTGCCATATATCTGGATGCGAAGAAAATAGATACCGGAAGGTATGTCCGGCGAAAAGGAAGAATTATATGTTCCTGGCTCCCGTGTTTTTTCTTCAAAGGATTCGATCACTCTTCCCGCTCTGTCTATTATGGTTATTCTTGTGCTGCTTCTTCGGGTTAATGTGTAGCTGATCCTGAGCGTCCCTTTTACGGGATTAGGAGTAATGGAAAAAGAGCTGGTTGCGTGCATGGGTTTCTCCTGAACTCCCAGGTCTCCGTAGTACCATATTCCATTGCCCTGTGTTCCGAGCAGCGGATGATTTCCCAGAGCAAGAAACATTGTTCTATTTGTATTCAATCCTGCATTTCCACTGCTCCATGATATTCCCTCATTTGTTGAATAGTAGATTCCCTGTGCAAGCAGTGGGGTTGTTGCCCACAGGTAGTTGTTAATGGTATCGACGAGTACCCGCGGTCTGAAGATTGGAGGTCCCGGAAGCCCATTGCTTCGTCGCTCCCATTCTGCTCCATAATCAGCGGTGCGGTAAATCCCGGATAACGGATCGTTTACTTCAAGTCCACACAGAGCTGCATACGCAATGTTGTTGTTTCGCGGGTCAACATCTACCATCATAACATCAGACATATCTGAAAGTCCATTGTTGCGAGGAGTCCAGGTCTCTCCTCCGTCTTCGCTGTAGTACAGCATACATGCTGAAGTGGCATAGAGCCTGTTGGGAAAAACCGGGTCAATTTCAATCCAGTAGAGATGGTGGCTGCTCTTCTTTACCCACGATTCACCATTGTCCGTGCTCTTAAATGCTCCAGAGGATGTGGCAAGATAAATGGTATCATCGGAGTGAGGGTGCACGGTAATCCAATTCAAATGCGCAAATGAGGGTAAGGTATCAAGTCCATCGGTCTTCTCTTCCCATGTTTGTCCACCATCTGTTGTTTTCAGGACGGCATGATAGTAATCAGGGCTATTCCAGAAAGTGGCAAATGCGACATCGGGATTATCTGGTGAAATTGCCAGACCAACGGGCCAGTATTCCGTTTGATGGCTTTTGTGCCATGTTTTGTTCTGTGGGTTTGTTTGCCATGTCATTCCGCCATCTGTACTTCGCCACACTCCCGACATACTCATCCCAATGTAGATAATGTGTGCATCTGTCGGGGCAACAGCTATTGAGCGAACAACTGCCTGATTGATGCCCGTTGACGACAGGCACCATACGCTATCTGGAGGGGTAAGGGTTAAAACTCCTGCATTGAATCCTCCAGCAAAGACCTTGTTTGCATTATTCTCTGGAACCTCGACGTCACCAATCCACTGGTCAAAAAACTGATCATTTCTGAATTCATACCAGGTTTGACCAAGGTCTTCACTCATGGAGACCTTGCCGTTTCCAGCATATCCTCCGACATATATCTTACGCGAGATCCTGTCAAAGCAAATCGTTGTGTTGTACTTTCCTCCAAGTCCGAGAGAATCGTAATTATTGCCATTGTCGCGTAACCTGAAGACACCAAGTATCAGGCAAGCCACATACAAAGAGCCAGGTTGCTGTGGATCGGCAACAATGTCATACGCATACTTATCAAACGCTGTATTTGTCCAGGTTTCGCCCTGATTTGTTGAAATGAGAACACCGAGTTGTGTTGCGGCAAAAATGGTGTCAGGAGTATTTCTTTTAAAACAAAGTGCACGTCCATTGGACACTGTGTGTTTTAATGCCCAGGTAATGCCCCCATCATACGATTTATATATGCCGCTCCCTATGAGTATTACTGTATCATTTGACTGAGGAAAGAACTTAATGTCATTTACCGCTCCTCCCGAGTAAGATGTGGTTATCCAGTTTTGTCCTCCATCGGTGCTTCTGTATACATAATTGGGAGCAAGAAAGCCGGTGCCGCAGAGAACGATGTTTCGGTTAGCAGGCGAAGAGCCAATCCGGTTTAAGCCATACCCAATGCTTGGGGGTATTCCTGCTGAAGATATGAGCCATGTTTGGGCACCATCGGTTGATCGGTACATTCCTCCACTGAAGCTATTCCACGTGCAAACAAGAAGGTTTGTTCCACTGTCATCAAGTATTTCAATGTCTGCAATGTATCCCATATATGGACCATTCATCTGATGCCACTGTACCTGGGATACGGTAAGCAAAAGAATAAAAAATATCGAATTCATTGAATCCCCCCAATGTTTTCTTTGACTATAGAACCAGAATAGGCAGTTGTCAACAGGTTTTTGTTTGACATAATCTGGTGTCTGTGGTAATTTCAGCGTATAATTATGGCATTCACCATACAAGAAAGAATTTGCTCATTCTATGAATTGCACTGAGCGAATGTGACCTACCGGGGAGGGAATTTGGACAGGAAAAAGGATTCTATGGATTGGAAGATAGAAAAGTTAGAATCCGATATGAAGAAACTGCGGGCGTCATTAGATGCATTGAAGAGAGAGAAGGAAGAAGAAAGACCGCCGCCTGAAGAGGAAAAACGCAGTCCGGAAAAGAAAGAAGCTGCCCCCCGAAAAAAAACCAAAAAAGCCGAGAAAAAAGCTCCCGTAATCAAACCGGAACCGGTACTTCCTCCTCCAGAAGTAGAGCCTTCAGATACTGCTCGAATGAAATGGCTGCAGTTCGAACGAATGGTTGGAGAACGGTGGCTTGTCTGGGTGGGTGCCCTGGTGTTTGCAACCGGTGTTGGTATTTTTCTGAAGTACGCATTCGAACAGGGATGGGTGAATGAATTTTCCCGTATCATATTGGGATTTCTTGGTGGTATGTTGTCGATCTGGTTTGGTGAGTTTCTTTTCAAGAAGAAATACGAAGCGCTTGCCCAGGGTATCTCCAGTCTGGGGTTGATTATTCTCTACTTGACCATATTCACTGCATACCACTTTTATCACTTGTTGAGCATTCAATGGGCTTTTGGATTTTTGTTTGTTGTGACCATTGGAGGAATGTTAATTGCGATAATTCACAATGGATTTGCAATGGCATTTCTCAGTGTTTTTGGCGCATTTGCCACTCCGCTCATGTTAGCCGATCCCGCATCAACACTTTACTATGAACCGTTTCTTTTCTCTTACCTTTTTATTATTAATGTGGGGGTTCTCTTTGTTTCTTCGATGAAGAGATGGAGAACAATATCATTGGTCTCATTTGTTTTTACCGTGATGTATTTCTTATCATGGTTTGTTGGCGAATACAAAACATCAGATTTTGCGTTGGCAGCGGGTTTTGCAACTGCATATTTTGTTCTCTTCTCATTTATGAGTACCCCACAGAGCATAATCTGGAAGAAGCGGTCCCACGTGGAAGATAGTGTACTCATTGGTTTGAATACGGTTATATTCCTTATTATCGGGTACACCATGCTTTATGACAGGGGAGGACATACTATAATTCCCCTAATTCCTCTTGGTATGGCTGCATATCATTTTGTGCTTGCAGGGATAATTCGGAGGATTAACCGTCAGGACATGATCCTGTACAGCAGCTTTATGGCAACTGCAATTGCGCTTCTTACTTTGCCCATCCCCCTGCTTGTGAAGCGTTGCTGGATTACCGTTGCCTGGGGGGCAGAGGCTCTTGCCCTTGTTCTGATGGGTTCAACGGTGATCAAAAGGAAGGCGTTACGCATTGGTGGGGCTGCAATTTTCCTGCTTGTGCTCATGAGACTATTCACCGTTGATTCATTTCTCTGGTATCACAGCAGGGGAGGATCCTTTTTGTTCTTTAATTTAAAGTTTCTTGCTCAATTTCTTTCAACGCTTTCCCTTGGACTTGGTGCTCTGCTCTTTTCACGATTTAAGGCTGTTTCTGTTAAGGAAAGGGCGCTCAAGGTTCCTCTCTGCACGTTCTTCATTATAGCGCTCTTCTGGGTAATGAATCACGATTTGTTTTCCTACTTCGCTGCTTTCAAGGGATTATCAGCACGTATGATGTTGCCATACAGCACCATGCTCTGGACTGGCTTTTTCCTGTGGTTATTCATTTATGGAATAATGAAAGAGAATAAAGCTCTCCGTTTTTCTGGATTTTGCTTGATGATGGTAACAGCTATAAAAGTGCTGCTTATTGACTATACGGTCCTCTACGATTATTATGAATTCAATTATCCGCTGCTGCTGAATGTCAAATTTCTTTCTGTAGCCTGTTTCCTGCTGAGTATACTTATATGCGCCTTAATCGGTGCTAAAAACAAACGAGGAGGGGTAGCCCTCGAATCGGGAGAATTGTGGCTGTTGTGGGGAACGTTTACGAGTGTGCTTTTCTTCTCACTCAACATGGAGATTTATTCCTTTTTCAGTCCAATGGAGAAATCAATCCGAATGTTGCGGTATGTGATTTCTTCAATGATGTGGACTGGATTTTCTTTCTGGTTTATTGTGGTTGGAATACTGCGCCAGGAAATGAGACTGAGGATAATTGGTTTCATTTTTGTTGGTCTTGCCGCTTTTAAAATTTTCTTTTTCGATACACCGATGCTATACCAGTATCAATATGGTTATCCCTTTATACTGAATTTAAAATTCCTTTCTCTTGCAATGCTCCTGGGGGTAGTTGCAACAGCCGCAGTGCTCTATTCGAAAAGGCAGATCGGCGGGGAGAAAAAACAGGGCATTACGATGCCAGTGCTCTGGACAACTTTTGTGTCATTGCTTTTTTTGGGACTCAATGTTGAAATTGTTTCGTTTTTTGCTCGATCAGAAATAGCAGCCGTAAGGTTGGAAAGTCATATATTCACCTCAATGCTGTGGACGATCTTTTCCTTGTTCCTGATTGTGTTCGGGATGCGAAGGCGCATAACGCCAATGCGGGTAACGGGCATAATCATTGCCTCATTTGCCCTGTTCAAGGTAATTTTAAGTGATTCAACAGTTCTCTATATGCATCCGTATGGTTTACCGTTTCTTATTAATTTGAAATTTGCCGCTGCTGCTCTCTTGCTGTTCACCTTTGCGTATGCTGCGGTGCTCTACACGGATAGAAAAGAATCGTTGCAGGGAGTTGAAAAGGGAATGGGACCATATCTGTGGACGCTCTTTTTAATTCTCCTTTTTGTAGAGCTGCATTCCCAGGCTGCATTTTCCCTGTACCGTCACTGGGACCTTGGGGAACAGAGAGCCACCTTTGCACTATCACTCCTCTGGGCAGTCTACGGTTTTGGCTTGCTTCTTGTTGGCATCTGGAAAAAAATATTTCCCTTGCGAATTACAGCTCTTTGCCTCTTCGGAATTACACTCTGCAAAGTGTTCTTCGTTGATCTCAGATTTACGGGAAAACTGTACAAGATGTTTGTTCTCCTTGGCATCGGGATAATTTTTCTTATGGCAGCGTATTTCTATAGAAAGTATCGTCAAAGGTTACAGGAAAAATCAGAAGATGAAGAGATGATTCGCTGAATACTGTTTTTGCATGGTATCAGTAAATTATTCTTGAAGCTTCTTTTGTACAGATTTCAGTTTACCCTCCATGGTCAATTTCTTATCGCGGCGATCGTCTATGGTGATACGCGTTGATACCCGCTGAGCCCCTTTTATGAAGGGAACCTCATGCATTTCTCTGACTGCTTCAAGAATTCTGTCCAGCTCTCCTTCAATAACCGTTGACATCGGGGTTAAGGTATGTTTCAGGTCTTCGTACCTGTCGAGCACTTTTTCGCATTCGGCTACATAAGAACTGAGGCTTGGTGTCCCGGTTCCCAGGGGAACGACAGTAACTTCTACAACAGCCATACAGCCTCCATTGTCTAAATGCCAAGTTTTTTTCTGTTTGCTTCAATATGGTTCAGGATTCCGTCTGCAGCCTTCGCAGCATCTGTTTCAACACTGAGTATCCCTCCGGTCACCTGTTTGCAATCTTCGGTAAGGAGTTTGACAAGGTTTGGTCCGCCGGTTACCGTTGGTACAGGATTCACATATGTATACAATCCAAGAGCGAGGGCAAAAATAGCGTCAATGGTTGCTTTCTGTTCCATGTACTCAGGAGCGGCAGCAGCAACGGGAAGGTCGGGAATAGGGACATCACCCAATGCATGAGAAATTGCTGCAAGGAGATCTGCTACTCGTCCCGTGTCCGTACAGGTTCCGAAGCTGAGAACAGGAGGTATATTGAGTTGCTCGCAAAGTCCCCTGAGTCCGGGACCGGCAAATTCCCTTGCTTTGAGAGAACACAATCCGGCAACCTGCATACCAGCATTACCGCATCCCATTGAAAGCAGCAAAATATCCTTTCGTATCAATTCCTTTGCGATACGAATGCTGTGAACGTCCTGCCCTGTATCACGGAGTGATGTGCATGAGATAACCGCAACAACACCTCGCAGGGTTCCATTTTTGATTGCTTCAAGCAGCGGTTCAAGGGTGCCGCCGAGCATGTCAAGGATTGACTCGGTAGAAAAACCAACGACGGCTTCTCCTACCGGTAAACCCGAGACAGGTTCAACTGATTTCCTTCTTTCCTTGTAATTCCCGATTGCCATTTCGAGGAGTTTTTCAGCCTGTTCTTTTGCTAATTCTGGTTTGTAACACAAACGCTCATCGATACCATCAAATGCAACTACCTCGCTGACCGGTATCAGTTTGAAGTGGTATTTCTCTGCATAGAGTGGATCAATGGGCATTGAGCAATTCATGTCAGCAACGAACAGGTCTATACACCCACTGGCGAGAATTGCTTCCTGTGCAATCCAGTTTCCCGTAAAGCCATAGAAGACATCATCCATTTCCCAGCGCTGAATCATCTCCTGACCTGTTTCTATATTGGCGATAATCCTCAAACCTTTTGCGCCTACAGATTTCGCCTTTTCCTGCCATTTTGTATCCCGTGCACGTTGAACCATGGCAAATCCCAGGAATGGCTCGTGACCATTGGGTACGACATTAATGTAGTCCGGATCAAGTACTCCAAGATCCACACGCATTTTGTGTGGTCGCGGGATACCGAAGAGTATATCCTGACAGTACTCATTGACAATTTGACTCTGGTATGCCATTGCAATTCCAAGGCGCATTGCTTTGAGAGCAAGAGAGACATAATATCCATCAACGTTTGTCAGACAGGAACTTGTTGAAAGCATCATTTCTCCGTAAATCCCGCCTGGAAAGATGTCGAGTTTTCTCCACGCATCCTTGCGCTCCTCAGTTGCCAGCGCTTCTACGATCTTACTCGGTTCGCTGTATTTTCTGTTAAAATCAGTTTCGACATAATCGCATAAGCGGATGGCGATTTCCTTATCAGAGCCTGATGTGTTTACCCCGAGACGTTCTGCAAATGTTTTCAACTTCTCAGATTCCTTAATCTCAAAAAGCGTTTTGCCTTCGGCTGTCGCCCTCAGTGTACGCACGGTTTGATCTGTATGGTACTGGTAGGTTGATGTTCCCATAATATTTCTCAACAACATCATACGCATTGCCATTCCGTCTGCCGTAATACCACATACTCCTCTCTTGTCAATTGATGCATCGGCGCGGCAGGGACCGTTTGAACAAAAATCGCATCGTGCACCGGAAAGACAAAAAGGACAACGTTTGTCCGGGTTACTGCCAAAACCCTGAGCTTCATATCTGTCCCAGATATTAGTCATATTATCCTTTTTGATCCGTTCATACATTTTTTGAACAGATTCATGGTAAGAGATTCTTTCCTTTTCCATATTCATTCCTCCTGTATAAAGATTGAGATATCAGGCACCTTTTTTTATTTCTCCCTTTATGCCGATGGTCATGTCCCTGATCGGAACATCTTTTCCTGAAGCTTTGATGGCGTTTTTTACCAGTTGCACAAGACCAAAACAGCATGGTACTTCCATATGCAAGGCGGTTATGGATTTGATATTATTTTGTTCAAGGATGTGCGTAATTTTTTCTTCGTAGTAGTGAGCATCGTCCAATTTTGGACACCCAACGAGTAATACCTTTCCTTGAAGAAAATCATCGTGAAAGTTATTGTAAGCAAAAGGAACACAGTCCGCTGCAATCAACAAGTCTGCATTGTTAAGGAAAGGAGCAATTGAGGGGACGAGTTTAATCTGTACGGGCCATTGTCTGAGCCTGGATGGTTTCTTCCGCATTGGTCCTTTATCCGGCGTTTTCTCGGTTTCTGTGAAATCCATAACCTTTGCTCCGGGGCAACTACAGGATGATTCAGTTTGCTGCTCTTTCCGCAGAAATTCCTCCGGTGAGATGTCAATATTTTTTTCTTTCAGAACCTCCATTGCCTGATGCAAAAGATTATTTTCTCCGTGCTCTTCGAGGTGAAGAAGATGAGCTTTTACCACATTTTTCCCCTGTTTTATAATGTTCTCCATTACTTTCTTTTCATCGTAGGCTCGAGCTTCTCTTTCTTCAATAAGAATGGCTCCTTCCGGACAGTGACCGATGCAGGCGCCCAGACCATCACAGAAAAGGTCGCTTATGAGCCTCGCTTTCCCATCGATAATTTGCAATGCCCCTTCAGGGCAGTTGGGAATACATAAGCCGCAGCCATTGCATTTCTCCTCGTCGATTTGTATGATCTGTCTTATGGTCTTTTTCATTTTTGTTTCCCTTTTTTAGCTTTTTTGGTTTTTCCCGTGCATTCCGAGCAAATGCCGTAAAAGTATGCCTGCACCTCGTTTACGGTATGTCCAGCAAATGATTTTCTCCTTGCAACGGGACAGGGAATGTTAATATTAAAGATCTTTCTGCACTCCTCACAGTAAAAGTGGTGATGCGTTTCAGGGATGGGGTCATAACTGATGCGATCGCGCCTTATAGAAAGTTCCTGAATGAGACCTGCTTTCTTAAGTGCTTGAAGACTGGAGTAAATAGTTGCTGTTGACAGTGAAGGATAGGTTTTCTTGAGTGATTCATGAATTTCCTCAACAGTTGGATGATTGTTGAGGTCTGAGTACAGAAATTGCAGTATTGCAATTCGCTGGGGTGTTGCGCGGACACCTGTCTTTTTCAGTTGAGTTGCTATTGAATATATCTTCTTCATAATAATTTCTATTTAATAATCATTATAATGTAGAGTGTGTTATTTGTCAAGAAAAAAATGAGAAAAGTTTCTTTCTTTTCAAGAAGTAGGATTGGATAGTACGTCGCTTGTGGAAATTCAGGGGACGGTTTTCAAGCTTTACATAACTAAAACGGCTCAATTGGATCCATGTAAGCCAATAATGCGTGAGATATTTTATATTTTGCTTTCTATATATTTTATTACATCTGCAACTGTTTGGAGTTCTGAGACATCCGCATCTGGAATCTGGATATTAAATTCTGCTTCAAATGCCTGAAGCAGCGCAATAAAATCAAGACTATCTGCTCCAAGATCGTTTGCAAGGGATGTTTCCGGTAAAACCTCTGTTTCTTGTACATCCAGCACTTCAGCAATAATCTTTCTCGTGCTTTCAAATGTGGGCATGATATGTTTCCTCCAATACATTTGAGTTTAACAGTCTCTTTATTTCCGTCATTATTTGTTCCGTTACCGCTTTCAGTATTTTTTTGCTGTAGGGTTTATCGTAATATTCATTAAAATAGAGCGGTTTTCCAAATTCAATGACGACCTTACGTGGCCGGGGAATTCTCTGTCCTTTTAGCATAACGTTCTGTGTACCTTTGATTACCGTCGGAACAACGGGGACCTTTGCCTGCAATGCAATAAATGCTGTGCCTAATTTTGGGAGCTGCAAATCACCGTTTTTGCTCACGGTTCCTTCAGGATACATGTCAATCACGTGTCCATTTTTGAGAATTCCAATGGCTGCACGGATAGATTCTCTATCGAGCTGACCCCTTTTCACAGGAAAGGCATTGAGTTTTGTAACGATAAATGCTGGCAGAGGTCTTCTGAATATTTCTTCTTTTGCCATTGTATGCAGTTGTCTTCGAATGGCAATACCTAAGATAAAGGAGTCTGAGTCGCTGGGATGGTTTGGAGCCAGGATCACACCACCATGTCTCGGAATATTCCCAATACCAATGGTTTGCAATCTGATGTACACTCGCGCAACAATCTTGAAAATTGAATGGAGGATCGAATAGACCACCAATAACTCCTTATCCTTTTATCACGGAATGTTATTGTTTTTTTGCTTCTGTTTTACATAAGAATACTCAAGATCATTCTGACTCTGAAAATAACTATAACAATAAGGTCTCATCATTTATTAATCCTGAATATTCATGAATCAGAGGTTTTGCCTGTTCCTGCTGCCGTATCAAGCTGCTTCTTTAGTTCATCAAGTTCTGACCTCAATCTCTTAAATTCTCTTCTGGTTGGCACATTCATACGGGTAATGGTGTTCTTTATGAAAGCTTCCAGCATGTTCCTGCTTTCCTTGGTTCTGATAAGGAGCGCTTTCAGCAGATTATCCTTCTGGTGTTTTGATACCTTACCCATTTTGGCAAGTCTTCTAATGATCCTTCTTATTTTCTCCTCTGTAAGCGAGAATAACTCCAGGGAGCCCCCAACAGGTTTCTCAAAGAAATCAATCACGGAAACTTTTCCCTTTCTTATAAGTGCACGAAATAATCCTGGTGTTGTGCTCAGGTTCTGTCCCTGCTTTTGCTGCAGTAAAATAATCTGTGCCAGGACTGTATGGGTAATATCGTCACCGGTACTGTTATCTATCACCTGAACTTCTTCCCCCGCCGCTATCATATCTGCAATACCGGTTAAGGTAATGAATCGTGACTCGTTTACATCGTACATTTTACGAGCAGCATATTTTTTAATAATTCTCATGGTACCTGCTATTTTCCGCACTGCGGAATACTATACCAAAAAAATGATTATTTGTCAATAAAAAATGAAAAAAATGTGCGTGGATAGAATAAAATATATTGTCACCCTTTGATTCAGTGGTTGGAGAGTAGAATCATAAATTAATACTTGAAAAAAAAATCATTCTGTATTATAATGTAATGTTATTCTGATGTGGTGGATTGCCGTGGGTTTTCAAGGAGCATTTGAAGGTAATTGAAAAATAGGGGGATATGTGTTTCGTAAACTTCTGGTTATATTATTTCTCATAACTCTTTTAATACCGCTTTACGGTAGGCTATCATTTTCTGCGGGACTTCAGTATTCATCATACACTCTTTACATGGACGATGAAGATGCAGAAATTACGTGGGGTTTTGGTGGTGAAATCGGGATTACTGATATTCTTCCTCATATTGGTTTGAAACTCCGCATGAGCAGAATACGGTTCACCACGCCGGTGGAGAACATTCCATACGATTATGAGTACATGCCCGTATCTCTGTGTACCAGTTTTGACATGTTACCTTTTTATGATGCATTTTGGTTAAGCCTTACCATGGAAACGGGATTTGGATACTATTTCTGGAAGGGAATACACAATGATGAGATCGTCATTCTTCCAACAGGCAGTAAGATGGATGAGCGGGATTACGGCTTCCTTGGTGGTTTGACAATTCAGCTAAAGCCTTTCAGAAATATTGGTATTGAATTTTCGACCCGCTACAACTATATAGCCAGCTCAAACATTCACAAATACGGCTATTTTGACAAAGATGAGAAATTGTGGGAGAATGGAATCGGGATAAAATTCTTAATACAATAGAGTAGCATTCCTCTTTGCATTGGAGGTGAGATGGTAATATTATTTATTTTTCTTGCTGGAATTTCTGCGTCCGATACAGTACAGCTGACGCTGGAGAAAGCCGTAGAGTATGGTTTGAAACATAATCCTGAAATTGAGCAATTCACGATTGATTATAAGAAATCCGAGATAAAAGTTGAGGATGCAATTTCCGTATATTATCCATCGTTATCACTTAATGGATATTTTGCCTATCTGAGCGACGTTCCTGTTTTTGAGTTTGATGGTATGCCGGTTCCAATGGGACAGCATAGGAATTACAGTGTTTCGTTATCACTCCAACAGGTTATCTTTGCCTGGGGAAAGCTCTATGATATGTATAAAATTACCGAGATACAATTAGAAATTTCCGAACTTGCTTTAAAACGAAAGCACCAGGAAATTCGATATGCACTTGTTAATATGTTCTATGGGTTATTGATACTCGAAGAATTGGTTGAACTGACTAACGAAAGCCTGATCCAGTTGCAGAGGCATGAGGAAGCTGTTGAAAAGCGATATAGGGCAGGGCTCGTTCCACATTTTGAGCTCCTGCGCTCTCAGGTTCAGGTCGCCAATCTGAAACAAGGGGTGATCGAAACAGAAAATGGTTTGACTCTGACAAAGGAAGGTTTCAAGATGCTCATGGGTATGGAGCTCGATGTAGAGATTGAAATATCCGGTGATCTAACAATCTTCGAGGAGGTTTATGCTCTGGAGGAATTAATTGATGAAGCGCTCATAAACAGGATTGAAATAAAAAATATAGAAAACTTCGAGCGGATTGCAGAGAGGGCTCGTAGTATTGCGAAGAAAATCATACTTCCATCAATTGTTGCAGGTGCAACGTACGAACGAAAGAAACCATTTAGTTTCGGTGGAGACCAATGGGGTTCAAATCTGACATTTACTATAGGTTTTCAGTTTCCAATATTATCGGGATTTAAAACGCGGTATCAATATGAAGAAGCATTGTTGGTGCTGAAAGAAGCGGAATTAGCAAAGAACAATCTCGAGAAAGCGGTTACGGTTGAGGTGAAGCAAGCATTTTTCAGGCTTCAGGCAGCCAGGGAGGGAATTGCTGCGGCACGAGAAAATGTTAATCAAGCTGAAAAAGCATTTGAAATCATTGAAACAAGGTATAGAAATGGGCTCGTAACAAATCTTGAATACCTCGACACTCAGCTTGCCCAGATGCAAGCAAAAATAAACCACCTGTCAGCATTAAAGAATTATCACTCAGCACGAGCTGCGCTGTATAAAGCGATTGGTAAGGAGGAATAGATGCGGAAGGCAATTATTATTGTTATCATAGTAATAATTTTATTGGTACTTGTATTCTTCAGGATACAGAGCATACGGAGGAGCAGGATGGCAGAGATTGAGAAGTTGCCACTCCCGGTTGGAGTTATGATTGCAGAGTATGGCGATGTTTCAAGCACATGCGAGGTCCTTGGAAGCATTACAGCAAGAAAAACAGCTCAGGTTTTTCCAGAAACAAAGGGTCGCATCACACGTATTTTGGTCAAAGAAGGTTCAAGGGTGTATAAGAATGGCAAGCTCATGGCTTTAAGGAACGAGGCAATTGGTTTTGATTATGAAGAGGGATTCATTAAATCTCCAATTTCAGGAAGCGTTGCGAAAATAATGGTTGATATTGGCTCTATGGTTACGCCACAGGCACCGATCGCGGAGGTGGTTGATTATTCAACGGTGAGCATTACTTTTGTTGTTGCAGAAACAGATATTGCCTGTGTGAGTGAGAAGAATGCTGTTTCCGTTACCATTGATGCTTTACCAAACGAAATCTTCACAGCGAAAATTACAGAAATAAGTCCTGTAATTGATCCCTCGACAAAAACGGTACGTGTTAAGGCAGGGGCTGATAATCCAGAACGAATACTCAAACCGGGGATGACAGCACGTATTACGATCAGACTTGGGCAGAAAGAGAATGTTCTGGTTGTTCCAAAGAATGCTTTCAGGAATGGGTTTATGTTTGTTGTAAAAGACAGTATAACCGAAAAAAGGGCGGTCACCACAGGGATTACTGGCGATATGTATATTGAAATCATTGAAGGACTGGCTGTGGGTGAAAGAATTGTCGTTGTCGGGCAGGAAAGACTTACAGGAGACGAGAAGGTAAATCCAATTGAAGCTGACAAGTAAGAAATCCAATTAATCAAATAACCGGGGTTATTGATTGGAGTAAAAGATGACCATTACTGATATATCGATCAAAAGGCCACTTGCTGTCTCGATGATTTTCCTTGCGTTTGTTATCTTTGGATTTATTTCATTGACCAAGTTACCCGTTGCCATGTTGCCGAACATGAGTTTTCCAATGATGATGATTATGACGAATTATCCTGGTGCAGGACCTGTAGAAATAGAGTCAGAAATTACTGATGGACTTGAAAGGGTATTGGGAACGGTGAATAATCTGGATAATATAACATCTACAACATCAGAAAATACATCAATGATTATGTTGCAATTCGTCTGGGGCACGGACATTGATGCTGCAGCAAACGACGTGAGGGATAAGCTCGGTATTGCGCTGCCGTATTTTCCGGAAGCGGCTGGCGACCCTTTAATATTCAAATTTGATGTTTCACAGCAGCCTATTATTATGTACAATGTATTAGGGGATATCAGTGAAATCGAATTGTACGAGATTGTAAATGATATAAGCGACAAAATACAGCGCGTGGACGGCGTTGCAGCTTCTTTCAATATGAGTGATGAAGCAAAGGAGATACAGGTAAAACTTGATCCCGTCAGAATGAAAGGAACAGGGATAACGCCACAGCAGATTCTTGGTATTTTGCAAATGCAAAATGTAAACTACCCATTAGGGAGTATCGAAGAAGACAATAAGGTGTATATACTTCGTACGGTAGGACAATATGTTGATATCGCTGATATTGAGAAAACCGTTGTCGGGAATAATAATGGGATCCCCATTCTCCTTTCCCATATTGCGGACATTAGTGAACAGATCCCGGAACTGAAATCGATTTCCAGAACCAATGGTGTTAAATCGTTGTGGGCGTTTGTTCAGAAAAGGACAGATGCCAATACGGTTCGGGTCTGCAACGATGTTATCAAGAAATTGAAAGCAATAGAGAGGGAATTACCACCGGGAGTCAATATCGACATTGTCTTTAATCAGGCTGATTTTATAACAAAATCGATTCGAAGTACTGCAAATAGCCTTATTATTGGAGGGATCCTTGCCGTTCTCATTCTCCTTCTCTTTCTGGGGAGTTTCCGATACACACTCTACGTTGCAGTTGCAATTCCCATAACTCTATTCTTTGCTCTGTTTCTCATGTATGTATCAAATATGAGTTTGAATATTATTTCCCTCGGTGGATTAACCGTAGCAATTGGTATGGTACTCGATTCAGCAATCGTTGTTTTTGAAGCAATTTTCCGGCATAGAGAAAAGGGAGAAATAGCAACGAAGGCAGCGTCTGCTGGTACTCATGAGGTTGGGACGGCAATAACCGCATCGACGCTGACTACCGTTGCGGTTTTTTTGCCACTCCTTCTCATTACTGGTTTTGCTTCATTTTTTTTCAAGGAACTTGCATTGACAGTGACATTCGCTCTGGTTGCTTCACTCCTCGTTGCGCTCACGATCGTGCCCATGCTCTCATCGCGATTTTTACGGATACAGAAGCGGGAAGCAAGAGGAATTGCAGGGCGTTTCACGGGATTTTATACAAAAATTGAACAGCGGTATACACATATTATAGGTTGGGCTTTGCGTCATAAAAAAACTGTTATCTTCAGTACACTGGGCATATTTATTGTTACGCTTGCTCTTGTTCCTTTCATTGGAACCGAGATGAATCCGGGAACCGATGAGGGTGAGATTATTGTTAAGGCAGAGATGCCCATCGGGACAAATCTTGAGAGTACAAACAACTCAATTCTAAAACTTGAAGAGATACTCGTTAAAGAAGTTCCGGAGATAGAGGTTCTGGCAACATCTATCGGTTCAGGTACGGGTATTATGGCGCTTTTCATGGGGACAAGCGGTCCGCACTCAGCTCAGATTTATATGATGCTTGTTGATCGTGAAGATCGGAAGCGTTCCGATAGGGACATTATGCGTGATCTCCGCCCGAAGGTAAGCGGTATTCCAGGATTAAAAGTGTATTTCAGTGGAGGGGGGATGGAGGAGTTTTTTGGCGGGAAACCGATCGTGGTGAAAATCATTGGCTATGATATTGATAAAGCGCGTCTGATTGCTGGAGTATTGATGGATAAACTGAGTACGGTGAAAGGGCTTGTTGACCTTGAATCATCGCTTGGTGAAGGTAAGCCGGAATACCGTCTCATTATTGACCGACAGAAGGCTGCTCAATTCGGTCTAACGCCTCTGCAGATCGGCTCGGAACTCCGCTCACGGGTGGAGGGAGTGATTGCAGGTCAGCTCCGTGAAGAGGGTGACGAATACAATATAAGGCTTATGACTGACATAAAAAACCGCAATAGACTTTCAAAAAT
>CBDUQV010000022.1:0-16081 GCA_965369615.1 uncultured bacterium
GTTTATCGGGATCTGAAGGATAGAGCATTCGAGCATCTTCCCAGATATAGGTATTGTATTCTTCACTTGATTGATAAACCTCCACAGCATCGTAGTATTCCTCATCCTTCCTTGAATGGTTTGCGCCGGCACTTTCATAGGCAAAAAGCATGTAGTTGTCCTTCTGGATACTTCCATAATATTGAAATCCATAATACCCAAGCCAGATAGCAATTTCAGTACCCATAAGCACCTTACCCGTTCCTTTGTTTCCCGCGTAGAAGTCACCAAGACCTGGGACGATGAGGGAAAACATCATTGCCTTTGGCATCGATTTTGGCGGTGGTTTGGTAAATGCGCTTCCCAGTACTGGATCATCAAATTCAGCGATGTCCTTTGAAGAAAGGGAGATGGCAAGCAGGAAAAAGAGCGATGCAATTACATATCTCATTGCGTCTCCTTTATTTTACTATTGCAAATTTCTTATTGTAAACAACCCGCTGTGTGCCTTTTTCAACGGCAACCTGGCAAATATAGATACCCGGTGCAATATCCCACAGGTTCACCTCATTTTCATTGTACCCCTCTTCCTTTTTGCCCTGAAATTTTCTCAGGATATCACCCGCAATGTTGAAGATTGTTAGAGATACCCTGTCGATATCCTCTCCGAGTAGATAACGGATGGTACCATGATTGCCAATAATGGGGTTTGGGTATACATAGAAGCTCTTCTTAGAAATGAGTGTTTGCAAAATTGTTGTGTTTTCGGGCAGAAGAGAATCAGGATACAGGGCATTATGCTTTGCATCGCGCCGTAAGAAAGACCAGGTAGCACAATGCTCTCTGTACAGTGAGGGCAGTTTCCATGCATATATTCCTGAATTATCTCCTGCAGCAATAATCTCGGTGTATGGGTCTCCGTCAAGGTTGACGATACAGGGGGTGGAGTAGGCTTTTCCTCCGCAGGTAAGCGGAAAACCTGCGAGTTTTTCTCCTTTATAGTTAAAAGCATGAATTTTTCTATCGAGCGATCCGATGAGAATATCCACGATTTCATCATCATCCAGGTCACCAAGGGTGATTGAAGACTGAAAACCGAGCGAATCGCCTGAACTGATGGGAAAACCATTGAGTAATGAACCGTTTTTATCAAATGCATAGATCTTTGTTCCTGCAGCAATGACAACATCAAGAAAACCATCGCCGTCGAGGTCTGAGATCGCCGGTGTTGCGTAGAAGGTGGTATCTTTGATTGTTCTGCTCCACTCAATGATTCCGTGCTCATCAATTGAGATGATTTCTCCTCTTCCCGTGGAAACCACGATTTCGTATGTTCCATCTCTATCCATGTCTCCCGCAACTGGCGAGGATGCTGTGAAGCTCAGACTTTCGGTGAGAATTTGCCAGATAATTTCGCCCTGTGTGTTTATCTTGTATAAGAGTCCATCATTGGTAAATACGAAAAGGTGATCATTGATGAGAACAGGTGTTGACCAGATCCACTGACCGAGCAAAACAGGAAATCCAGGGATCGGCACAAGCGAGTCCGCTTGAAAGGTGAGCGCGTACAGTCGCATATCATCTGAACCAATTATGATATCATCAATGCCGTCACCATTAATATCAGCAATGAGGGGAGTCGTTATGATTGCACCATTGGTCTGATAGGTATCGAGTAAACGTATGTTAGTGCCAATAATGCTGTCTGCCTGCCATACGTAAACTACACCATTGGTAGCAGCGGAAATAATGTCCGTATGACTATCACCATTAACATCGCCTATACCAACCGTTGAATACGTATAGTACCAGTACCCGCCACTAATGAATTCTGCAACAACTCCCTCAGGATGACCAGTATACGGAGTTCCGTCATAGTTGAATATAAGAAGCCTGCCTGCTATGGTATCGATGGTATCACGGTAACCAACGGTGCCGATAATAATCTCCATGGTATCATTGTTATCTAAATCGTACACTATCGGAGAATTGACATCGAAGCCATCTTTGTGAAATACCGGGAAGCCATTCTGGCGCCAGTTGTATGTCACATCGAATGTCATGATCTCACCGGGTTCTGAAATATTGTGTATCATGAGGTGGCTTTTTCCACCCGCATTGTCATCAGTATTTGGTATTGTTGAAGCCGTAAATTTGTCGTTAACACCGCCGGAAAAGAAGACATCATGTGGTGTTCCGTAGAAAGTTGCGTTTATATCATAAACATCCCAGAAAGATTTTTCAAAGTCCTGGACACCGTCAGCTTCTTCCATATCGATACCCTTTGGACTGCCAGCATTGATTGCATTTGTTGAATCGTTGAAACCAAGAGCAATCTTATTTTCGTCGATATGCCAGATTGCAAGTCCACCGCTGTTGGCTTCGGGAGGAAGCGATATATCGTAATCATCCACCTGGATCAGCACTGCCTGTTTCCATACCCTGAACCCATTAGAATCGACAACAACAGCGTACCCGCCTACCGTATCGGTATCAGGGGGAAAGGTGTGAAAGGTATCAGGATTCATGTAGGTATACCTGTTGGCGACAAGAAAGAACTCGTGAGCATTGATGGGAATCTTCACAACCATCGTAGCTGTGGAGTCACAGATTCCCCGGTACGATACGGCTATGCCAGTTGTATCATGGTTAACGACAAGAGGATCAATAAATCGAAGTTTATCATTTGGGTTTGTGTGAGGATGAATGGAATAATTAAAGGTTGCCTCGTATGCGCAGGTGTGCGGAGGAACAAGGCCGTCAAGGTTCCAGTTCCCGGTTCCCATTAATGCCCATCCGCCAACCCCCATGGTCTTGCCTTGGGTATCGTAAAGATCGGGCAAGCCTATTTGATGCCCAAATTCATGGGCAAGTCCACCCTGAATGAATGCCGCGAATCCATCCTGTTTTGCTGTCTCACAGTATATAACTGCATCTGTTATCGTATCTGTTCTATTATTGGCAAAGATTGGCTCACCAAAAAAGTATTGCGCTCCGCCTATATAGACTGCTGCAAGGTCATAAGGGCTATCACCCCAATCAGTCTGCCACATGCTTCCAGCATGAAAGATGAGGTATGCATCGTACTCAGAAAAATCGATATTCACCTGCGTATCTGTGTCGGAAACAGCAATAGCATCCTTGAGCAGATTGAAGAGACCGCTCACAAAATTCCAGGGATCTCCATAGTATGTCATTTTGTGAGGAAGAGTGTATGATGAATCCTTGTGCTCAGGAACAAGTTTCCATTCCAACCACAGTTTATGATTTGAATCGTCCCAGTAGTAATTCCTGAGAGCCTCGAGTTGAAAATGGAAATAGAACGAATCGTGTGCAGGCTCGTACCAGAGATTACGTTCTTCATCTTCATATTCCTGTCCAAAGGATGTATCGGGCTCAAGGGTCATTTTCCCATTCCCGGTTGTCAATGAAGTTGAATCTTCAAGGAAATTGAGCCTTAGTGCAAGTATCCGGAGTGTTTCTGGGATCTGGCGTGCCATATCCGGGGTCATTGATTTCAGGCGTTCGGCAAATTTCTGTCCGAGAATGTTCCTTCTTGAAGGTTGAGAAATATACAGTTTTGCCAGAGGGTCTCGTTCGAATATCTTCTTTTCCTGATCAAAAACGTGTTGTTTGAGTGTTCCTGAATCCTGTTTGAGTGATGTAATCCAATGCTGCGTATGACCAGCATTGGAAATGATCACACTTATTGTCAACAGAAGTATTGCAATCCTTGATGTGCTGTATTGCTTCATCCGATCTCCTCTTGTTACGAATTTCATAGAGTATAACTATCCTTTTACTCCGTATTCCTTAATTTTATTGTGCAGAGTTCGCAGGCTAATTCCAAGTATTCGAGCTGCTTCCTTTCTGTTACCTGCGAGATGCTCAACGGTGATCTTGATAAGTGCCTTTTCCATTGCTGATATACTCATCCCGTATTTGATGTGCGGGAAAGGGGTTTTTGAAATAATCTCGGGAGGAAGACCATCAACTCCCATCCGATTGCTGTTTGACATAACCATTGCATGGGAGATGGCATTTTGCAGTTCTCGTATATTTCCTGGCCACGAATAATCAACCAGGCGCTTCATTGCCTCTCGTGTCACGGTGATATCCCGCGATGGTTCAATTTTTTTCAGGAAGTAATTCACCAGCAGTGGTATATCCTGACGTCGCTTTCTGAGAGGAGGGATTATTATCTTAACGACTTTCAGGCGATAGAAAAGGTCATCACGGAAATTGCCTTTTATTACTTCTGCATCAAGATTTTTGTTTGATGCAGAGATAATTCTCACGTTAAGTTTCTTTTCCTTATTATCTCCAAGTCTTCTGATAGTTCCTTCTTCAAGAAATCTTAAAAGCTTCGTCTGTGTAGAAAGTGGTACTTCACCGATTTCATCAAGGAAGAAGGTTCCATTGTTCGCGTCTTCCAGGAGTCCCATTTTGTCAGTTTCTGCTCCGGTAAAAGCACCTTTCTTGTAACCAAACAACTCTGATTCAAGAAGTGTTTCAGGAAGAGCGCCACAGTATTGCGCAACAAACTTGTACTTACTTCGTGGACCCAATCCGTGTATGGTTCGCGCAATCAGCTCTTTTCCTGTGCCGCTCTCTCCCTGGAGAAGAACGGGAATTTCTTTGTCAAAAACCTTTTTCACTAATTGCATAACCTTTTTCATTTCAGTGCTGTTGCCGATAATATCCTCATATCCACCGGACAATCTTACCTGCACCTTCAAGCGCACATTTTCGCTTGAAAGGTTGTTCCGCAGGCGAGCATTCTCTATTGCTATTCCTGCGAGATTTGCAAAAGCGGAAAGGTATGCCAGACTACTTTTGTCAAATATGTTTTTTTGTGTTCGTGCATCTACGTACAGAAGTCCGAGGGGACGGTCCCTGCTGACGAGGGGAACAGCGAGTATGGAGAGAATTTTGAACATAATTACGCTATCTGATTTTGAAAATCGCGGATCATGAAGGGCATTGCTTGTAAGGATTGGTTTCTTCGATAAGAGCACCTTATCGATAATTGTGCTTGAGAGCATTGAGGGTTTTTTAATATTCTTTTTGTCAATATTTCGAGCAACCTTGATTTCAAGGTCATTACCCTCACGGAGCATGAGGAATCCCCGTTCAGCATTCGTTGTTTTAATGGCAAGGTCCATTATTTTTTCAAGCAGTGAATCCAGGTTGGTAATTGCATTGAGGATCTTGCTCACATGATACAGAGAGAGCAATGCTTCTTTCTTTATAAGTTTCTCTATTGTGTCCTTTTTCATATATTACTGGTTTAAAAAGATTTGGTTTATGGTTCTTGATATGTCTCCATAACTATCGTGAGCTTCGATTGATAGCTCGTATCCACCGCTCTTAAGTGTTTCAGTGAAAATATAGATTGAATCGGTAATGGACAAAGTGTCACTCATCCAGTTGGGATTGTCGATGTTTCCACCGAATTCCCATATTTTTATAAGCGTGTAAAAACCAGGACTTGCATCTGGTGAAACCCACCGTATGGTATCACCAGTTGATAGTGTATCACCGTTAGCAGGAAAGATGATATTTGGCAGTTGGTCGATTACTCGGACCAGCGAAGAGGAGACCGTATCGCTGTATGCTCCTCCAAGGTCTTTTACCCAGAATGAGAAGGATATTCCAATAAGCGTATCAATGGTACCTAAAGATGCGTGATGAATGCGTTTTTCATATATACCAAGGCTATCGTTTGATTTTGGTTGCAGAAAGAGTGTATCATAATTGGATTCAGCAACAACCAATTCGGCAAAGGGCACGTCTGGATCAAAAAAGGTAAGAGTTAATACTGCTTCATATCTCTCAAATGTGGCAAAAGAATGTACAGAGTACACAGAGCATTCTATTATTGTAAGGTTTCCATTCAGTTTGAACTGGATCTCTTTTTCTTCTCCACCTATGAGCAAAACCGTATCTGCTTTACTGATATACAAATCTTTGCTAACAGAGACAATGTATTCATTTGGCTGAAGATGGGAGAACGAAAATCTGCCCTCCGCATTGGTAGTATCAATGCGTGAGCCGGGGAAGAGATGCACCAAAGCTCCTGTCAGAGGGTTTGAACCGAAGAGGGTAATAACCTCTCCTTTTATTGTACCGGTCGCATCAGGATTTTCCGGATCAAGTGGGTTCTTATGAGGTGCATCGGGGATACAACTGAACAGGAGGAAAATGATAAGAAAATATATGTATCTCATTCGTTTTCCTCAAGGGGTTCAGTGAGCAGGATATCGGTAATTGAGTAGAGCCAGACTAAAAAGCTTACCTGCATCATGACATATCTTGTTTTATAGGCGAAGTTATATCGGGAGTACTGGTGTTCAATGTCTGATTGAGTCTCTGCATGTATATAACTGTTTTCCGCTGACAAGTATGCGAGATGAGAAAGTGCAAGAGCCGCGACGGAAACGCTAAAAGTACCAATAAGGAATTTTCCCTTGCGCGAGTCTCCGCGGCTCATTTGTCCCCATCCGGGAAAAAGCGAGCTTTGCACAAGACATCGTGCGATGCCTGGTGGTTTTTCTCTTATTGTTATAATGTTTTCAGTATTTGGTTCTTTGACCATTTTTTTTGCTTCTTTGAAAACCTCGATGATCTTTGGAGATACAAATTCAGGATTGAGTGAAAAACCTTCCTGTTTCTTTATTATTGATATGAATTGCTCTTTTGCATCAGTTCTCTTGCCCAACGCAACATAGGAAAAGGCAAGATACGTTCGGGCACTCAATTCTTCATCAAGTGTCAGCATCGTATCCTTGCTCGCAAATTCCAGTATACGTATTGATTCCTGATAGTTTCCATCATCATACAGTAGGATTGCTTTATTGATGCTGTCCTGTGTGGCTTCATCTCCAGAGAGTTTACTGGATACCAAAAGAATGAAGCAGACAAAAGCGCAGACTACTATAGATTTATAGTTTGTTTGAGAGTGTCGTTCAAAGGAATTTTGATAGTTTTTTTCCATAAAATAGATTCGCCTTTTTTAAGTTCCAATTCATGTTCTCCAGTAGTTAACCGGATGGGGTCTGCAATGGGTGTTATCCCCTTTTTTTCGCCATCTATGTATATTTCAGCCCATGGATTTACGTTGATCCTGAGAAATCCAAAAACTTCTTGCAGTGTTATCTGAATTCTCAATGTTTCGTCTTTCGCAATGGAAATCAGTTGTGAGAATTCTTTTCGGTTTGGGTGTTTCAGTTTAATAAAATGATTGCCCGTTGTAAGTTTGATAGGGTGTGAAAGCGGAGTATTGCCATGCGAGATATCATCGATGATAATCTCAGCCCACGGTATGGCAACAGGTTTCAGGTATCCGTATAATTCAGACAGGACCATTGGCGCAGATGTGGAATCTTTTTTGGGAGTGATGCTATGTGATACTGTATCCTCAACCTCGATAGAATTCGCTTCCGTTGTTGTATCTGGTTGCTCAATCAACGAATCATTGTTGCGGGGAAAATAATGCACCTCATGGAGCGGGATATTATGAGAATTCATGTATTTTGTGCCTACCATCATTGCAAGCGAGACGAACATAACGATTAAAAGCAGAGCACCGTAAACAAAAATACCGCTTGAGAAACGTTTCTGGCTCTCTGCAATATACTCTGATTTCTCCGGGGCTGAGAGAAATTTGACAAGATCATGCTGGTTTGCAGTGGTATGCGGTGTAAGGTCTCGAACAATGGAATTGATATTTCCGTATCTGGTTTTCGGATTTGATCGTGTCATTCTCGTAATAATCATTGAGATGTCCTTATTCTCACTATCCTGCTTGAGGTGAATCGGAGGGAGCTTCTTATATAGTATTTTATTGATTGTTTCATATCTATTGGCGCCCTCAAAAGGACTTCTGCCGGTAACAATTTCATAAAAGAGGATTCCAAGAGAATAAATATCTGACTTGGGAGTTGCTTTCTTGCCTTTTATGAGTTCAGGAGGCAGATACGCCGGTGTTCCGATCGTTACACCAGGTTCAGTTATCTCCGTTCCTTCAAGAGCAAGCGCCAATCCAAAATCAGAAATCTTAACAATCCCGTTATTGCCGATCATTATATTTCCTGGTTTAATATCTCTATGTAGGATTCCATTCTTGTGAGCGGTTGAGAGCCCTGATGCAATTTCGAGAATAATAAAATTTGCAATGTGAAGGGGGAGCGAACCAACTTCTTTTAGAAGTCCCCTGAGCGATTTGCCGTCCACGTACTCGAGAACTATGAAATAATCGCCATTCTCTTCATAAAAATCAATTATTTCAACAATGTTCTTATGGTTGAGCCTGCCAAGGATTTTTGCTTCTCTCTCAAATCGTTTAACTAATTCGATGTCCGAAGCAAGATGAGGATGGAGTTTTTTTATAATGACCATACGGGAAAGGCTTACCTGCTCGGCTTTATATATTGTTGCCATCCCACCTGTTGCTATGACCTTTATTATTTTATACTTATGATCCATATCAGGGAATGTAACCTCCTTATCTTATAATAAATATAATACTTTCCATAGGGAAAGTCAAGGAAAATCAGTGTGTACTGGTGTTTACTCCTGACTGAAGAGAAAACGACTCGTTACTGGTGGGTATCTCTTTTCTGGTCTTTTGGTTTTGTATAATTTGATACACCCACGACATCCTTGTCATAGATTTTAATGCCGTTTCTTCCGTGGTTTTTTACCCAGTACATTGCTCTGTCAGCAAGTCTGAGAATCTGTTCTCCATCCTGTGAATGATCGGGTGCTGAAGCCACTCCCAGACTTGCTGTAATGTGGTATTTGATGTTATCATCCTTGAGAAAGGAGGTGGAATTAATACTATCCAGGATGGATTGTGCAATGAGTTTTGCCTGACCTTTTGTTGCACGGGGGAGTATAACGACATATTCATCTCCGCCATAGCGAACAGTAATTCCCTTTCTTCTGGTTTGTTGCTTTACAACGCTGCCAACCTCTCGTAACAATTTACCACCGATCTGATGACCAAAGCGGTCATTTACGAGTTTGAAGAAATCCATGTCAAGAAATATTATTGAAAAGGTGGCTTGTTTTCTCTTTTTCAACTGATCAAGCGTAATGTGGCAGTAACGGGCATTGAACAAGCCTGTCAGGTCATCAATGATTGCAAGTCTGCGCACTTTCTTGTAAAGCATTGCATTTTCAATACTTATGGAAAGAAGGCGTGCTATCTGCTCAGTTAAAATCTGATCATCATCATCGAAGCCATTGATTTCGGTGCTCCCGATGTCAATCACTCCAAAAATGCTGTCTTTCCGTCTCAAAGGGATGACCATCTCTGATCGAACGCTCTCAATTCCTTTCAGGTAGCGCGGGTCCTCATGGACATTGTTAACACGCGAGGGAACACCATGGCGCATAACCCAGCCCATGAGTCCCTGATCAAAGGTGACCTTCTGTCTTTTTGGAAAGATTTTTTCTTCACTGTCAAAACTCTTGAGTACCAATACACCTTCTTCTTGACTTACCAGCGAAATGCCTATATAGTAGAAACCAAAACTCCGTCGTATGAGTTGTGCACTACTCTGCAGGAGGTCTTCAAGGTTAAGTACCCCGGAAAGGTATGTTCCTATCTCGAAAAGAAGTGCCATTTGTTCCACTCGCTGTCTTTCAGCCTTTACAAAGGAGGACTTATTGAGGGCAATTGCAGCAAACGAAGCAAGTGTCATTATTTTATCGAGGTCGTCCGAATTGAACAACCTTTTTTTCTTGTTAATGAGTTCGATAACACCATGAATTCTTTTATCTGCTTTTATGGGTGCACAGAGGATGGAGCGGGTTGTGAAGGATGAGGCTTTGTCTATCCCATCAAAGAATCGCTTATCTTTTAACACATCATTGACAATGACTGGTTTTCCTTCGCATGCAACCCATCCTGCAATGCCCTGATCAAGTCTCAATGTCTTTCCCTTGATAACATCTGATTTTTCACCATATACTGCCTTGAAGACAAGACTGTCCCTCTTCTTATTGAAGAGCAGGATTGATGATGCCTCCACATGCACCAGTTCATTTGATTTGCTTATGATATTATCGAGGATCGAATTGAGGTCAAGTGTTGTATTCAGAATCCGAATAATTTCATTCTCAACAGACAATTGTTGTAATTTCTCCGATAGGTTGTAGAGAAGCACAAGGTTTTCTTGTCCTTTGCTGCCCTTTTCCAGATCAAGCAGAATGCGTTTTATCTCTCCACTGCTAAAAGGAGCAATGAGATAATCATATATGTTGAGGGAACTTATTTCGTGAATAATGAGTGGTGAAAGCTTTTCAGCAAAGACAACGATAGGCACCTCTTGGGAAAGACCGCGAATATCATTAATGATAGCTATTTCTTGCTTCACCGATGATGGGTCAATTTCGACAATAATAAGGTCAGTTGCTTGACCAACAGCAAGAGCAAGCAGCTCCGCATTATAAGAAGCTTGAACGAATTGATGCGAGTCAATTTCGCTATTCAGTCTTGCTGGTACATCGGAGTTTTTTGTCCAGATCAGGACTTTTCTTTTTTGCTGCATCAGTTATTTCTTACTATTGAATAGAGTACCTTTACTTTCTCCCCCCTGTCATTGAACAGAATTCCATTCTCGTCAATTTTGAGTGTTGATGGCGTATATTTTGTCGCTTTCAATGATTCAAGGACGAGTATTTCATATGGTTCTGCAGTGAAGTTTTTTCCTGAGAAATTCAAGGCTCCACCTTTTAATTTCGCTTTTACTATTTCTGAAACTCTGAGCATCATATCCTCTTTGCTTATTATATCGGCGACAAACTTACCATAGGTGAATTTAGATGTGCTGAAAAGAAGATTGAAGATGGCGTCATGGTCAGCAAGAATTACCGATTTTTCAGGATCTCGTCCTTCAGAAAGATATTTCGCTTCGTTAACGAGCATGCCTCTGAGATCAGGGTCACCAAATGCATTGGGACCTATGGCGACGTCCCGGGAAGGAATGCCGCTTGAAATCCCGATTCCAAGCCTGAAAAGGGAACGAAACATGGGGGGAAGAAGTGCGTAGGTTGTGCCTTCTACAATGAGCTCTTTTTCCTGGATATCTGAAAACCAATCTCGGTATTTTACATAGTTATCCTTGATGAATTTCTCTGCAGCCCTGATCATTGAGAGTGCACAGGATATTGCATTCTCTGAGCTATTCAGGGCACTCTGAAGAAAAAGCCCCTCCTCGCTCAGCAGAGAATGTCTCAATTTTTTGAACTTTTTCGTTGTTGATTCACGGTAAATCGAAGTGTAAAGCTCTTTCGAGTTGTTCCCAAACCAGATAATGCCGCCATCGCCGATATCTTTTAGGAGAAATGCACCGTACTCTTTTGCTATTTTTGCCATGGTTGCATGGAAGTTTTTAATAATCATCTGTTCTCGTTCTGCATTGTGAAGTTTAAGCGTCATAAAGCTTGATCCACGAATATCATAGATGAGTACGGAAACAGTCTTTTTAAAGTGTTTTATGCAAATATCTGTTGTCCTATTCATAGATGATGAGCTAAGCTTACTATCTGATGTGTTTATTTTTCCGCTCTGGGAAAAGTGGTAGAATTTGCCTTTGGGAATTGCATACATGCCTAAATAGTTCGCTTCATTTTGCAGCTTAGTTTGAGATGGTGGTATCTTATCTTTCAGTGGCCACTCTTTTATATTTCGTTGTAGCAATCCACAGATGAGAAGTGGCAGGAGGAGCTCATCCGCTGTTTTTTTGTATGCACGGAGAAGCTTTTGGACATCTGGTTGATACTTCCTTTTGCCTTCTTCACGGAACTTGAGGAGAAGAGCGTGTATTTTTCCCTTATCCCTTATTTCTTCTCGCTCTGTTCGATTAAATAGATTGAGCGTTTTTTGGATGACATCTCGTGCTATTCTTGTTTGATTAATATCAAGAATAGGTTTAACTTTTTGATATTCTGAAGCGAGCTTAATCAGCTCCTCTTTTCCGGGATATATTTCCTCTTCAAGAAGTGCTCTAAGCTCTTCCGTGGAGAGGGCTTTGAGTGCATGATTTGCTTCAATTTTTTGACTGAGATCGTACGATTTGTTGAAGAAGTCCTTAAGATGCCAGATATAATCAAGACATGTTTTTTCTATTTCAGTTAGTATTTCTGATATTCTGTAACTGGATTCAAGAAGTGGTTTCTTATTTTTTGTTTCAATAACCTCACCAATCGATTGTCCTTTCTCTTTAACAATTCTTCTTGTTTGCTCGGAGACCCTGTGGTCCATAAGGCTTAATTCCCTATCATTCTTCACGAGTTCAATCTCGTTCTTCTCAGCGCGTTTTCTGATTGTTTTCAGGAGTATTGAAAATTCATCATCCTGAGGAAAGCTGAATCGTGAAAAGTTGAGTTTTCTTAGGTCATCTTTTGTGAGAAATGCCCTCATTTTAATCTCATTTAAGATATCAGCTGATTGTTTATGAGATATGTATTTAAGAAATACAGTATGTATTTCTTTAAAGAGATCTAAAGGAAATCCCTGTGCCAGGAAGAGTGGGGCAAAATCAGAGAGAGGGTGCTCAATGATAAAGGCGTAGGGGAATCGGTCAATGAAATGAGAGAAAAAAGATGTTACGATTGAGTAATCCCTGGAGAGTTCCTTTCTTATTGTTTTAAGAATTTCAATGATCTTAGCCATGAAGAGAATTTCTTTTGGCAGGATATCCGCAGACTCATTCTGAAGACGCGCCTTTATGAAGGCTCCCGCTTTGTTTATATAGCCGATCTCAAAGAGGAGGGATGCGGCTTTATCATTTTGCAGAATGTTTTTGTATGTTTTGAATAATATATTTTTTGGACTGCTGAATTCCTTGAGAACAAACGTATCTCCTTTTCTCAGTCGATAAAGCTTCTCAAAGAGCTTTATATGTTCCTTTTCATCCTTGAGGGGAAACTCATAGAAAAACTGGCAGCCCTGCTCGTTTAAAAGGTATAGTATTTCATCTGGAATTCTGAAGGGACTTTCGAATTTTCTGATGAGCTGGATATCTTTAAGGTAACCGGAACGGTTGGCAATTCCATCTCGCAGTTGTTGAATGTAATGCCCTTGTTCGTGGCATATTGTTTCGAGTTGTTTAAGCAGAATGGTAAACATTAGAACTCCGTTGTTCCAGAAAAATTAAATCCTGCGATGGTGATGTATGGCAAAATAGAACCCCAGGGAAATCGGGCTCCGTATGTGTTTCCTCCTTCCACAAATCGCATTTCCGTTGAAATAGAAAGGATATTGTTAAAAGCTTCAAGGATACTCTGGTTGAATCTCAGGTTCTTTAGAGCGTATGCAATACGACCATTTTCTATTAAGTATGTTCCATTCCGTGTCATTCCGGTGAGTACAAGGCGGCGTGGTTCAACTACATTGACGTAATGGAATGTATTTATTGCTATTCCGGATTTTATTCCTGCAAACATTGATGCAACGGTTTCAGTTCCTTTCTTGATAACGAGATGATAAGGAATAGGACCCATTCCTGCTTCTATATGGTGACCTGTTGACCGTTTGCCCATTTTGTATGCCGTTGTTCTGTCGTAGACGAGTGTTTTTACGACTCCGTTGTCAACGAGCGTCAATTTCCTCTTCGGGACGCCTTCAAAATCAAAAGGGAAGGAGAATCCGCGTTTATCGAATGGATTATCAACAAGTGTAAATTGTCGGTGAAAGATTCTTCTTCCAATTTTACCTTTCAGGCAGCTTCTTCCTTCCAAATAGAGAAGCGAATTGAACCCAAGATAACCGAGAAATCCAAGGATATCTGAAACTGCTTCAGGAGTCAGGAGAACAGTATACTTACCAGGTTTACCTGTTCTTGGATTTTGTGAAAGTTTTGCCTTTCTAAAGACATCACTTTGCAGAGCATTGAAATCCATTCTACAGATGTCTCTGTGGGAAAGCTGGCCTGAGCTGGAGCCATTGTTCCCTTTCATGGTGAGCCGCATAATTGCATCAGTTCCAGTGTTGTATGCAAAGAGTCCATTGCTGTTCCCGATGGCAATCTCTGATACGCCTGTTGTAAATGCTCCAAAGCATTTGAATGGCTTGCTTGCTTCGGTAATTGAATATATAATGTTTACCTTTTTGCGGTGAGAGAGGTACTGTGTTGCGTGGAAGTATGTTGAGGCTTTCCTGTATTTGCCCGGTTTTGGCAACCCGTGGTAGTCGGGATCTTCTTTTTTGTGTTTGGCGATATCGATGGATTGTTCAAGCGTCCGGAGCACATCTGATCTCTTGATGCTGTTGGTAGCTGCTTCACCAATTCTTTTGCCAACAATACTTTTGATTGTCAGGCGCGTGTTTTTTTCCATGACATTCTGGTGAACGATGGAATTGGCAAACCGAGTGAGATAGGAGTGTTCACTATGGAGAGAGACCTGTGTCTCAGTTGCGGTTGTTTTTGAGAATATGTAGTTAAACAGCTTTCGCGTCGTTTTCTTGCCTATCATGTGTTCTTCCTCTTATCATTACTCTTTTGTAGGTTACAATGAAAGGATAAATGATTCAAACCGATTTGGGCGTTAATGGATATTCCTAAAGCGCTTTCATTCTGTCTATTTCTTGATGAGCTACTTCAAATTGTCCTGCCTCGAGCAATGCTACAATAAGTTTAATATGTTTTATTTTTGTCTGATCACCAATGTGTATTTCTACGGTGGTATTTTTGGTTTCCTTCTGTTTTAGAGTATCTGTTTCTTCCGCATCATCAATTTCGTCAAAAGTGAGTTCCCTTATACCTTTTGCAAGTTCGTGCTCCTTTCCGGCAAAGTGCTCCTGATCGTCTGGTGGGACTTTTTGTATTGTTTCAGTTTTATCCTGACCCTGCATTGTTCTGCCAAATGGTTTTATGTCCAATCCGTTTTCAGATGCTTTAGCAGATGCATAATTTTCAGTTTCCTCTTCCGTTGAGAAGAAATCATCGAGAGGTGAAGCTGATTTTGATTCTTTTCCTTTACGTTTCTTGAGTTTCTCGATTATATCATCCAATGTCTCCTCCTTGAGTGCTTTTTAAATGCATTACTCGGTTTCTGGTGGGATTTTATTGTATCGCATCCTTTTCGTAAGTTGTGAGGAGTTCTCTTGCTTCAGTATTTGTCGGATCAATCTCAATTACCTTTTTAAGAGAGTCAATTGCTTCGGTGATTTTATCCAGACCTATGAGAGCTTGCGCCATATTGAGGTATAACTGCGGATACTTAAATCCCAGCTTAACAGCTTCATTAAATGATTGCACTGCCTCTTCAAACTTTTCACCTTTTAACTGGATAACACCAAGATTATTGTATGCTTCTTCAAGACCAGGCTCGATTTCGAGAGCCTTCTTAATGCATTTGATTGCCTTCTTCATTTGTCCTTTTTCACCGAGTATCATACCCAGGTTAAGATGGGCTTCAGCATAGTTCTCTCTTATTTCCAATGCCTTTCGGATCTCCTTTTCGGCAGCACCGAATGAACCACGGTAGAAGAGGATAACACCACGACTTAAATGATTTTGTGCTGTTTCAAAAAGGCGTTCTTCTTCTCTCTTCTTTTCACCTTCAACGATACTCTTCGTCAGGTTTTCAATTGATTGAGAAACATTTGCAATATTTGATTGTGAATTTTTTATTGCCGAAAGGATTTCATTGTTTGAATCAAGATACTTTGATAGATTATCCGGAACCTGTGAGAGCACCTGGATGATCTTTTCCGACTCTGCCTTTCTTTCACTATTGCTGTTTTGCAGAAGTTTTTCAAACGATGTGGTCTGTTGCTCTATTGACTTGTTGAGTTGTATAATGGTAGAGGGTATTTCATCGCTTTTTGAATTTGATGTTTCAAGGAGCGATACAACCGATTCATCGAGTTTGCTCAATTTTGTTTCAATGCCTTCCCCTCTTTTATCAATTACAGCCGAGATGACATCTTGTTTCTTGTCAAACGTTGCTAAGGTTTCTGCGAGTATCTTAAAACCTTCCAGCAGCAATGATACACCCTCGCTTACTGAATGGATTTCGTTTTGAATTGATTCAAATACTGGAAGCTGCTTGTTGAAGGATTCCTTTTGTGATTTTTCAATACTTT
>CBDUQV010000023.1:0-15565 GCA_965369615.1 uncultured bacterium
AATGACCTCAGGATCATTAATGAAGAATTTCACCACATAACCACCAAAGAAAAAGAGGAGTGTTGCAAACAGAAAAATTGCAATGGAATTTATACTCACCGCTGTCCATACAGACCGTTCCGCGCGTTCAACCTGATCGGCTCCAATATTCTGCGCTACGATTGTACTCGAACCCTGGGCGAGTCCCATTGCAGGCATGACCATAAGTAAGATAATTCTGTTTCCTATACCAAATGCTCCAATAACGCTTGTACCAAACGTATTCACAATCCCCATGAGTATTGTGAAGCCGAGAGATGTTGCTGTCTGGCTGATTGCCATCGGGAAACCAATCTTAAAGATGGATTTGATGATATCGCGATTGAAACGAAATCCTCGAAAACTCAGTTTCAAACCATACTTTCCTGATATTAAAAACACAATTCCAATTACAGAGGCAATGCCATGGGAAAAAACTGTCGCAATTGCTGCACCCGCAACACCCATCCGCGGAAATGGACCCCATCCAAAAATCAAGAATGGGTCAAGTATAACATTGAGCGTAACGGTAAATGCAATTACCTTGAGGGGCGAAATCGTATCGCCATATCCTTGCATAAGCCCGCGATAGATGAAAAATCCAAAGATAAATGGTACACCAAAAAACATAATTCGCATGTAGGTCAGAGTCTCAGGAAATGCATCCATCGGTGTCTGAAGGAGCCTCAGAAGATGCGGCGAAAGCATGTACCCGATTGCAGCCAGGAAAATGGAGATCATTCCGATCAAAACGAGTGTATTTGCCGCAGTATCATTAACCTTCTTTTCATCGCCTGCGCCTTTGTATTGTGCGAGCAATGTGGTTCCGCCTATTGAAAGTCCGCCAGCAATTGCTATAATAATGAAGAGAACATTGAATGTTATCGTGGGCGCTGCAAGTGCAGTTTTGCCAATCTTTCCAAGCCAGAATGCATCAGTAATACTGTACAGGGTATGAAACAGGTGTGCAAGAATGATAGGAAGAGAAAGCTTTATAAGGGCTTTCCATATTGTCCCCCCTAAAATATCAGGTGAGGAGGAAAACCTGTTGAGCAACCCTGGGCGCTTTGCATTGGCATCCCTGTATTCCTGCATAGACCATAGTAACAAAAAATATTCCTGTGTGCAAGTTTTATTTGGCAGCCACAGTTTCTACGCGGATGTAACTTTCGTTATTATCACTCCATGGGTTCGGCAATTCCATTCTTTTGAGTTCAAATAAGCTTCAAAACAGCGGCACTGTGGTACAGTTTTGATACATTGTCAAAATGTGCTTGACTTTCATCTCTCCTTACCTTATAGTATCTTTCATTCAAAACAGGTGGAAGAGTTCACGCATTTTCCGCCGAAACCGCTCTCCGGAAGCGTGATGAAGAAGAAGAGCAGAATAATAACGACCGGAAGGGAGATGCTATGAGAACACCCGAAGTAAAAATGTTGATTATCGTTCTGTTTTTTTCGGTGATTCTGCTGACAGCCTGCGCGAAGAAACCTCCGGAAGAGAAGGTTGAGGAACCTGAGAAAATAAGTAATATCGACATTTCCTGTTACTACACTTTAGAAAAACATGAAAACCCGGTTGAAGAGCTTTCCAAAAGGAGCATCGGCAGCATTTCTGTTCTTACCACCCTCATTGATAATACCACTGAATCGTGGACGTTTGAACTTTTAAAAGGAGAAAGGGATGTTTTTGATGCCTCAAGAGAGACGGCTCCTGGCGAACATATCGACGTAGCCCAGGGAGTTTACGACATCATTTTCCCCTGCACCAAGCTTGTTTTCCCGAAAATACCCGGTGTAAAGATTGAAAGCGGCTGCATAACAAACGTAACATTCAACATCCCGTCACGCTTTACCGTGACTGCAAAGGATGAGACACACAGTATTCGAATTTATGATGGTAAGACAGGTGCAGAAATTGGCAGGAGTTCGAAGGATATTGTGAAGAATGAAACAGTTGTCTATGATTGTCTTCCGGGAACATATAGACTTGCTCTTGTCTATACAGAGGACAAGAAGGATGATATCGTTTTTGAGATTGAAGAAGGCGAAACAATAGACATAGAGCTCGAGTAATTTTATGATGCAATCAAAAACAATAAAAATACCCATTATCATTGCTGCCCTGCTCTCCTTCACCATGCTCCGTGCAAATCCCGGAGCATCCGTTCCACCTTTTGACTGGAATGAAATATACCTCGATGAAAATACGCTCATTATCGAGGAAACCAGCAGAAGTTCTGGACCTGAGGGCACAATTATTATGTTTAAGATCAAGGCTGAAGGTTTCTCACCAGCAAAACCCATTTCAGTCTGGAAGAATAATATCAACCATTTTTCTGAGTACACATACAATCTCGGCTACCCGGTCGACCTTGTCAGTGATATCCTTATTGAAATCAGTTTCCAGATTGAAAACTTCGCATCCGGTCAACCGCTTGACATCGCTCTTGTATCTGAAAATCCAGGCAAACGGGCTCATGGAAAAATAATCCCCTTTCCGATCAAAGCCGAGGGAACGTGCGATTGTTCAGCAGAAGCAGAACTCACATCCATGAGCGGTCTCTATTTTCTCATAACATTCACGGGATTCCACCCAGAGGAAGAAGTGAATATCACGAACCGCCTTGGTCTATGCACCGTGGTATCCACTATTGATGCGACAGAAGAAGGGAAAATTTATTACATTGCTGGTTTTGCTCAAAGGGCACGCGGAAAAGCAAGAATAACCGCACGGTCAAAAGAACGCAGCGTCTCACTCGAATACAACGTCGGGAAGGATGCCGTTTTGCCGCAGTAAATTATGTGCTACAACCTGTCAATTAATAAAAATATTGGATCGATTGAGAAACGGTTCCATGCACTCTTCCAGAATCCGGATATGTTTACCCCCTTCTACCATATTTCTGCTTTCTCAATTCCGCTTATTCCGGTAATACTCAACAAGAAACCGGACTCCATTCAACTATTTCACTGGGGGCTTATCCCCTTCTGGGTAAAGGACAAGGAGTTCGCGGAGAAAATTCGGTTTAAAACATTTAATGCTCGCTCAGAAACAGTGCACGAAAAACCTTCTTTCCGTACCTCAATAAAGAATAAACGATGCCTTGTAATCGTTGATGGCTTCTTTGAATGGAGAGAGCACAACGGAAAAAAGTATCCATACTACATATATATGCATGATAACACTGCTTTCGCCCTCGCTGGAATATGGGACAGCTGGCTCAAAAAAAAGACAAATGAAAGCCTCAATACATTCTCCATTCTCACAACAGGAGCAAATCCTTTACTGGAGAAAATTCACAATACAAAGAAAAGAATGCCGGTTATCCTGAAAAAAGAAGATGAGAAAAAATGGATCGATGAAAGCCCGAATAAGGATGCTATTGACACGCTCATGCTCCCGTACGATGATGATAACCTTGAGACTCATACGGTTTCAAAATTGGTATCCATAAGAAAAGAGGATTCTAATGTACCGGGCGCAATCGAAGAGTTCCATTTCAAGGATCTTCCGGGATTAGATTAAGGAGGATATGTGTTTAACATTAAAAAATACTACGAAAAGAAGAATGCAAAGAAAAAGAAAAGTTACAACAAAACACTCAGAGAAATTCGGAACATTTGTAAAGAAACCGCATGCTGCACAAAAGCCGGAGATCTGAAGGAATATTCTCGTTTCTTCCATAGCACGGGGAAGCTCATTCTCAAACTTGCTGCTCTTGAGCGCCAGCTGAATCAAAATTATTTCAGGAAAAGATCGTTCCAACAGCTCGCGCGTGAAAACAAAAGTCTCTTCAGGGAAATACTCAGCAAAAATTATAAAAAGAGTTACGCAAACCCAACGTACTGTATGTCAATTTTTGGAGAACCAACCGGGCAGCTTCTCTCATACTTTTACTGCCTTTACAGGCAGTACATCGGACTTGCATTCCACCATCTCGTTTTCAAGATGGAAAAGTACAACAGGTTGTTTGTCAGCGTTTACCGGTACATTAGCAACAATACGATCGAATATGAGACACTCAAGAAACTCATTACTGATCCGCAACGAATGAATAAGGTTGAGGAATATGTTCGGATATTTAAGACACAGTTTGACCCTGATTACCGTCATATAAGAGACATTCCAGAAAAGGCTGATCTGACCGATCTTCGATATTTATTCCGATACGGCAAGTACATTACGGATAATGAAATTAACACCGCCCGTTTCCTCCTCAAGTATCCGATACAAAAACTAAAGAAACTATCAAATCAAATAGTCAATGCGTACATTACAGGCTCCATTGTAAACAACACGGACATTTCCAAAAAATCAACCGTCCTGTTCATATACAATGTAGGACAGGAGCTGCTCGCCCGTGAACTGATCAAAAATCTCAAGGAACGAAAAATGGAAGCTTCGGTAATGCAGGCGCATTCTGCAAATCCGAATAGGCAATTCGGCTACGACCATAGATTTGATGATGCTCTTTATCTTGATAAATCTTATACGAAACATTTCGAGAGAGATTTTGACCTGGCAGGGCAAAAATGCAAAAGAATAACTGCACGGTGTTCAGGGATTGTCTTCCTCGAACAGTTTGGTGAACCTACATTCATTCCTGAAAATAAACAGGGATATATCACCTTTGCGCCAGAACAGCAGCAGTTGTTCCAAATGCACCAGAATAATGTCATTCAAATTCAGGAAAAATATTTCTCAAGAAGAAACATTGCTTTTACCATTATTTCACTCCCATCACCGGAGGTTGGAAAGCATTTTGAGAAAATCTTTGAGGATATTCTTGAGATCAATATGCTTGAAACAGAAGTATACGAACCCATCCAGCAGATAATTATAAACACACTCGATAAAGCCCGGTATATCCATATCAAAGGCAAAGGCAGGAACAGAACAGATATCAGGGTGCATATGCAAAAATTGAAGCATCCGTCAAAACATACCAATTTTGTGAACTGTGGTGCAGATGTTAACATTCCGCTTGGAGAAGTTTACACGACACCGCAATTGAAAGGAACACAGGGAATCCTGCATTTTGAGGAGACATACCTCGGAGGCTTGAAATTTTCCGACCTTACCTTAACGTTCAAGGATGGTTACATCGTGGATTACAACTGCAAGAACTTCAAATCCGGGAAAGATAACAAAAAATATGTTGCTGAAAACCTTCTTTTCCCCCACCAGACATTACCAATGGGAGAATTCGCTATTGGAACGAACACCCTTGCATATGTCATTGCAAAGAAACACAACATCATATCCATACTACCAATTTTGATCATTGAGAAGATGGGACCGCATTTTGCTATTGGCGATACCTGTTTTGCGATGAGTGAAGATAAACCAATTTTCAATAAACTGGACAAGAAAGAGGTTGTTGCGCGTGATAATGAGAAAACAGTGCTGAGAAAGACAAAGATACATGAAGCGTATACACAAAAACACCAGGACATTACCCTGCCTTACGAGTCAATACAATTTATTACGGCAGTAACGGAAAACGGCGCAAAAATTGACATCATAAGGAATGAGCGCTTTGTTCTTAAGGGCACGGAATTCCTCAATGAGCCATTCAAAAAGAAGCGATAGCCTGTATTATTACTTATTCGTCCTAAATCATTGAATTGCACATTGCTACTTGCCACCTGTACCTTGATGCGCAGCACCGCAGCATAGCTTTACACATTCTACTGGAGCTTAACTTTCAGTTTCTCCAGCATATCTTTCACCATTGCATCAAGGTCATAGTCAGGCTCCCATCCCCACTCTTCCCCTGCAGCCGTATCATCCATGTGATTTGGCCACGAATCTGCAATACCCTGCCGCACTGGATCAACCTCATAAGACATTTCAAATTCGGGCATATAAACCTTTATCTTTTCGGCAAGTTCCCTTGGCGTGAAGTTGAACGCAGTCAGATTGAAAGCATTCCTGTGTTTCAGTTTTGACGCATCAGCTTCCATGACATCTACCGCTGCCTTCAGGGCATCCGGCATATACATCATATCCATCATAGTATCTTCTTTCAGGAAACAGGTATATTTCTTATTCTTGATAGCTTCATAGAATATTTCAACAGCATAATCCGTCGTTCCTCCTCCGGGAAGCGTTTCATATGAAATAATACCGGGGTATCGTACCCCTCTTGTATCAACACCAAATCGCTTGAAATAGTAATCTGCAAGGAGTTCTCCTGCCACCTTTGTAACACCGTACATTGATGTCGCCCTTTGTATCGTATCCTGGGGTGTATTATCTTTCGGTGTCTCAGGCCCGAATGCAGCTATGGAACTCGGGACGAAAACAGCAACTTTATGTTCACGGGCAACTTCAAGTATATTATACAGACCATTCATATTAACATCCCAGCACAGCTGTGGCTTGCTCTCGCCCACCGCCGAAAGAACTGCGGCAAGATGGTAGATTGTACCGATATCATATTTCTTGAGAATGTCTTCCACCTGCTTAAAGTCACTCACATTAATGAATTCAAAGGGACCTGAGTTCTTTAGTTTCTCAGAAGGTTTTGTTCTGTGTCCAACGGCAACAACATTGTCATTACCGATCTTATCTCTCAAATACATCGTCAGCTCGGAACCTATTTGACCAACAGCACCGGTCACCAATTGTCTCTTCATTATTACTCCTTTCTTTTTAGGTGCGCATTATAAAAAACTTTCCTCAATTTGTCAAGAATAAATGACAGAGTGCACAGATATATTTACCGTTTCGCGTTTCGTTATTAGTCATTTGCCGTTGATCTTAGGCATTATTCACTGGTGCTCCATTATCCTTTCTCTTGACACCGATAGTGCTATCTGCTATGCTTAGCAAATAATCAATAATAAATCAAAAAACAGGGGGGAAAATGAAATACTTGTCAAACGTTTTGATAGCATTCGCCGTATGTGCTATCGCTGGATGTTCAGGTGTAACACAACCTGTAAATCAACCACCCAATGTGCCAAATGCACCATATCCTTCCGATGGTGCTGTCAGGGTATCAACCAATGTCAATTTAACCTGGGCATGCACTGACCCTGAAGATGACACGGTTATTTTCGATGTTTACTTTGGCATATTAAATCCCCCGCCGCTTGTTGCATCCGATGTAACCGAAAGAACCTATGATCCTGATGCACTCCTTTATGTCACCACCTACTACTGGAAAATTACTGCCGAGGACTACTTTGGAGCAAAATCTGAAGGTGAAATCTGGCAGTTCACAACCTTTTCTGAAAACGACTATTGGGAAGAATATAAGAATGCGAGCGGAACCTATAGTTACATTTCTGGCAACTGGAAGGACCCCGACCCCGACAAGGGAGCTCCCTGGATTGCATTGAGTTCACATGGACTGAGCGGTGCAGAAGCACGTTGGGAATTCCATGGATTTAGCAAAGTGGAAATAGAAACCCTCGAGGTTGGTGCATACTCGTATGATAATGGATGGGATATGACCGGAGGTGAACATTACCTGTTATATAATTACGAGTCCAGTACATGGGATGACCTATTTGATTCCGACAAGAGTGAAGGATGGCACAGTATCACACTCACAGGAACTTCTGCAAAAACCTATGTTCACGACAGCACTGGAGTGGTGAATCTGAGTTTGTACAGTGGCTATTCAGATCATTCACACATTCGGGAGGTTTTCTGCAAACAGAAATCATCCACCACCCCAATTTCATCACCAGGAACAATGATAATAAAGGGTGGCATCTACAATCCCAACCCATCAGAAAATTGAACATCCATTATTATCGGATTTCGCGGGTCAGCCTAAGAAATAAGAATTAGAAATGCCATAAAGCCAGCCTCCGTCCCCGCTGAACTCCTCGCTCCTCGCTCCTCACTACCTACTACTTAATTCTTTCGTTTTTATGAGCCATCCTTTGGCATCAAGTTTTTGAAATATGTCTTTCGCTTGTTCAATGAATTGTGTACCCTTTTTGCCGTTTTTTATCAGTGCTTGTCCTTTATAGAAATATGCCTTTGCAAGTTCAAAAGGGACGTTTAATTCCTTAAATATCTTTATGGATTCGTCAAAAGAAACATTTGCTTCCTTTAATTTTCCCTTCTGGCTATAAAATTGTCCTGAAATGAGAAGAATATCCGCTTTTTTTATTTTTGAATTGAACTCTTCAGCAAGAGTGAAAACTCGTTTCAGATGCTTCTCAACCTTATCGTATTTCCCTGTCTGTAATGAATTGTCAGCTAATGCTAAATGTGCATTAAATAAAATATCCTTTTCATCGAGTCCTTTGGATATTTTTAAGGCTTTATTCAGAACTGCGTTAGCATTTTTAAGGTCCCCTTTCTCCAACAGAAGTTTGCCGATGTTAATGAGACTCATTACCTCACCACTCTTATCACCAATTTCCTCTCGTATCTTTAATGAATGATTGAGGGATTTGAATGCTTTAATGTAGTTACCAAGTTTTAAGTGCAAGTTGCCAATACTGTTGAGAGTTATTGCAGCACCACTCTTGTAGCCCATTTCTTTCTCCATTCTTAAGGAACGTTTATAATACTTGAGTGCTCTTGAGTGATGACCCAAAATTTCATCTATCATCCCGATATTACTGAGTATTATTGCTAAACCTCGCTTGTCCTTTACTTCTTCTCGTATCCTTAGAGAGCGTCGGAAGTATTTGAGAGCTTCTGTATAGTTGCCAAATTTTTGCTGCACCGTCCCGATATTGTTGAGTGTTACCGCTTTCCCGCGCCTATCACCTGTTTTTTCTCGAATTTTTAACGAGTTTCTGAACAATTCGAGTGCTTCTGTATATTTACCAAGTTTTTTCTGAGCATAGCCAATGTTGTTGAGGCTTATTGCCTCACCCATCTTATCGCCGACCTCACGCCGTATTATTAACGCTCGCTTGTAGTATTTCAGTGCCTTTGAACTGTTACCAAGTTTGTTCTGTAAAAACCCGATATTATTAAGACTTGTTGCTTTACCGCTTCTGTCATCGAGCTCCTCTCGAATTTCCAGGGAACGCTCATAATAATTAAGTGCTTCTCTGTAGTTGCCAAGCATAACCAGTACTGCGCCGGTGTTACTGAGGCTCAATGCTTCACCGAGTCTATCACCCATTTTTTTCTGTATTTTTAGAGAGTGCCTGTAATATTTCAGAGCGTCTTGAAATTTACCACGACTGCTTTGCACCTCACCGATATTATTGAGACTACTTGCCTCGCCTTTTTTGTTTCCCAATTTTTCATATATTCGGAGGGCTGACTTTGAAGCATTTTCCATCCCTTTGAAATTGCTCAACGCAGCATAGACGTTGCTCAATCCAATAAGGCAATAAGCCTCCGCTTCAGTGTTGCCTGTTTTTCTTGCCGTATCGATCCCATTTCGCAAATCCTTAACGGCTTCTTCATTTCTGCCTATAAGACAGAAAACATCAGCGCGATGTCGCAGGATGACGGGTAGTATAAAACGTTTTTGGACTTCTGGTTCTTTTGATTCTTTGCTATTTTTTTGTTTCAAAGTCATTACGCTTACTATATAGCAAAAAAACTAAGCCCCGTCAAGATTATATAATTTTGACCGGGAAATGGGGATCCCATTAGAATATTTCATATCTAACGCGGCAAGTAAGCGACCATTTTTTGTTGACACCGTGATACAAACTTGATAGGATGTATTAGTATGCCACGAAAGGCAAGGGTTGTAGTTCCGGGTATTCCTGACCATGTTAAAATTTGAGAACCTTGCTACTGATAGCTAACTTGAGGTAACCTGGAACCCGGAAGAACAGCTTTTTTAATCGTATCAATATGTCCTTATTTAACGAACGTACGTATCGATTCCTTGAATACATATTCCTTCATGTTGAAAAACTCGGTTGGCCTCTGGTCATTCTTCCCTGGTGTTCGGTCTTTCTTGGATTCATTGCCATGATCTTTGTGCTAAAGAAACACCCGATGAAGGACCGCTTGCTTCCTTCGCTCATTGTTGGCGGCGTGGCACTTACGGGACATCTTCTTGATTACTTTGTGACCATTCGCATATGTCCCACCCTTTCCGCAGAGGCAAATCCGATCTGGAATGTGGTGGTTGAGAAATTGGGTTTGGGAATAGCCAAGTGGTATGGATTTACCGGGAAGGTGCTGCTTGCTTTTCTTAGTTTTCAGCTTTTTGCCTATTTCCTCATCCAGAGGAGAAAACTTCTCCCGAAGCATGCAAAAAACTTTGTGGAGTTTTGGAATCAGTTCGGAAGGAGAGAAGGGAAGAAAACACTCGTCCGATTTGGGAATATCCTCAACCTCTTCTCATTTCTCTTCGCACTCTCGGGACCATTCTATTTCTATATCGCTTTTCTTAATAGCATATCAAGTGAAAAGCTCTACATGAACCTTCCATCCATGCCCGTTGCTGGACTTGTTTACTTTGCTGCTCTGGTGTTCGTTTATCTTATTGGAAATTACTGGGCGTTCAGGAAAAGAACCTGATTAAGGACCCATTGCCTATGGTAGTATGGCATACTGAATTGAATTAATAGAAATTGGTGGAGAAACAGGATAAGGCAGCGCTGGGCGCTGTCCCCATTTACAAGCATTTACCAATGTTTTGCAATGTAACAAAAGACATCAAGGGTGCATTGCAGCTTGACAATACACCCTTGACCTATCACTATCGAACAAGAATAAGTTTTTTCGTTTCAGCGAACGAGCCTGATGTGAGCGTATACAGATATATGCCACCGGGCACTTCCTGTCCGTTCATATCCTTCCCATCCCAGACCAGGCCAGTAACGAGGGACGTGTGGCTCGGTGCAAGGTGCCATTCTCGCACCTTCCTCCCCGCTACATCATAGATGGTCAGGCTCCCCTCTGTTCTTTGCCCTGTGCTGAACCGAATAACGGTCTTATTTGAGAACGGATTCGGTGCATTCTGATAGAGCGCAACTTTCGAAGGTAAATCAGCCTCATCCTCAACAATACCAGCAAGCGTATCCTTATGATTGTAGTACACATCAGCAGGTGGTACCGCATTGACCATCTGGCACCAGGTAATACCCGGACCATCAGGTTCCACGTTATAGGTTGTATGTGCATAGATGGCATTCGTGGTGTCCGCCCATGGCAGATTACTCACCTTACCTCCATAGGATATTTCACCGTATCCTGATATCTCCGCCCAGTGGACATTGAACGGAAGATACGCCCCGGTATCGCTCGATGCGCTTTCCGGTAAAGTTGTGGAGAAATAGATGCCGTTGTCATTCGCTGCAATACCAGCTGAAGGATATCCCGCGCAATAGCTCCTTGCCGTGTAGATACCAGGAAAGATTATTTTCGAAGGTACAGACCAATTGTTCGCTCCGATCCTGTGGATGTAATGAAGCGTTCCTGCAGGACCGCACCCGTTCCAGCCGCTAAGACCACCGGAACCACCGGTCGTACTCAGATTTTCCTGGAAGATAATATGCGGGACGCTATTGTAATCCACCACAATAGCAGGGCAGGCATAGGGATGCATGCTTATGGCGGTTGCTGCCGTTTCATATGTCCAGGTATTGGTCGATGCATCCCAGTGAAATGCGACAATGTCCATGGAGCCATCGCCGGACATATCAAAGTTGAAGGCAACCCACATATCTCCCGTATTCGGATCAGGACCAATAGACGGCAGTTGCCACGAGCCGGGCATAACCGAACCGTGCTCATAGGCGACGAATGGTCCGAGCCAGGTATACCCGCCATCTATTGAGTAGTTGTAGCCGAGTGCATGCTCATCCGCACCAAGACCCCACACTGCCATCAGAAGGGTATCTTCGTAGATCGCCATTGCCGGGAAATGCTCCTCTTCACCATTTGTTGAAGAGAGCATAATAGGTGTCCGGTTAACATTGTACTGTATGACGCCAGCAGAAGTATCGAGATCTGCTCTTGTGTAGAATATTTCATAGCCATCCGGTGAACCGGTCTGGTGCCAGCAAAAGTGCAGATTGCCGTGGCTGTCGGCACATACATTGCCCCGGCCGGTATCTATTCCCTGATTCGTGGTAAAGCTGTCCGGATAACTCCAGAATTTGAACATGTCATCCCAGTAACTGAAGAGCGACTGGTCGCTCCATGAACCACCCATTTCCCAGACAACCACAGGGAAGTAATAGCTGCCAACACTTACGTTCGTTATGTGCTTCGCGTTCACGTAATTCTGTGGTGAGCTGAAGCCTCCTCCATAATCAACACCGGCAAAAACAAGACAGATGCTGTCGATGGGAGGGGGATTATCTACAACCGCAGGACTCTCCGCACCGTTCGTCGGAAGCATGCCGTGAACCGGAAACACCGGGTGATTTGCGACTAATGAACCCACACACAAGAGAAGCACAGTGACGGTACACAATGCTTTTAGCTTCATATGCGAACTCCTTTCTTTGGTTAATGAATCTTGGATTTTTTTGCCTTTTTATTTTACCATAATCAACTTCCTTGTCAATACTTTTTTCCCTCCCCCGAATTGCACGAAATAGACACCGGGAGCCACCCGCTGCCCTGCATTATTTCTACCATCCCACTCCACTTTCGTGGGAAGGAAAAAGGATGAAGGATAAAGGATAAAGTCCCTTACCCTCCTCCCCGTAATATCAAAGATTTGTAACTCTGTGCGGTCTGCCCTTTGCCCTATGCCGGCGATGTGAATGGTGGTGGAGATGGCAAAGGGATTCGGTAAGCAGCGCAGGGAAAACTTAGGAATAGTCTCTTCACGCTCTACTTCCTCAACCCCGGTTGGACACAAGAGGGGTACATGTTTATAAACAGCTCTAAGTGGATTGCTGATTGATCCTTCGCCCCATGCAATTCCTGCACCAGAAGGCTCGATTGTGTACACCACATGATATGTGATATGCGGCCAGAAGCAATTAAATGAATCTTCGTTCACTTTATCTCCATAACACAGCGTATCAATATAGGGATTGTAGCATGCATAGTATACATTAAAAGGAAGGTATGGTGTCGTATCAATTAGTGCACTTTCGGGCTGCGTAACTGAAAAGTATACGCAATCATCGGTAATCCCAACACTTGGATAGCCTGTAATATAGTTGCACGGTTCAAAGCGAGGAAAGAGAAGCTTCAACGGGGTGTTCCAATTTCCTCCTATCCTTCCTGTGTAGTAAAGTGTTCCTGCAGGTCCACACGCATCCCAACCTGAAAGACCGCCTGTTCCTCCCGTATTGGTTAGATTCTCCTGAAAAACAATATGGGGAATCCCATCTGCGTCAACGGCTATTCCCGGCAAACAATAGGGATGCATGGTGGACGCTGCTGCCGCAAGCTCAATGCTCCATACCGTATCCGAGGCGTCGTAGTGAAGTGCAAGCAAATCAAGCGAACCATCACCAGTTGAATCGAATGCGAGCGCTACCCAGACATCACCGGTTGCAGGATCAGCAGCACTTGTGGTTAAGAGCCAAGAAGCTGGCATGGCAGTACCATGCTCATATGCAACTCCTCCCTGACCGTTGTAACAATAATGAATTGCATGCTCTTCCCCATAGAGACCGTGATTGCATACAACATCATCACCAACACATAATGATGGGAAGAGATCTTCTTCACCATCATTAGCAGAAATCCTCATCGCAGGGCGTTCAACATTGTATTGTATCGTTCCTGCTGATGTATCGAGTAGAGCACAAGTATAATAAATCTCGTATCCATCAGGATTACCTGCTTGATGCCATGCAAAGTGAAGATTGCCATGATTATCGCGAGCAACCGTTCCCCTACCTGTATCGTTTCCTCCTGCCGTAGTAAAACTGTCTGGGAAACTCCAAAACTGAAATTGGTCATCCCAATAGGTAAAAATCCCTGCGTTATTCCGCGAAGACCCTGTTTCAAAGATAAGCACAGGGAAGTACAAGCTACCCACAACAACATATGTTATTGATCGGGCTGGAGGAGGATTCCATCGATCACAAGGAAAAACACTCGTATCAGCTGGAGGATCATCAACAGGTGGAACAAAATTTCTGCCACCTTCAATCAATGCCTTCATATTCTCAACTCCTTGAGTGCATTCATCAGATGAGAGAATAAATGGAACAATGCATGCAGTAATGATACAAACGAGGAGAGAAATAGTGACTTTCATCATAGCCTCCTTATTATTTCTGTTTTCATTGACTCTTCACAATAACTTTCACTAACTTGAATAGGCAGATTTCGTGCCACATAAGTAATTGCAATAAGATATAGATTTACCGCAAAGGGGACCTTCTTTGACTTAAGATACTGCTCTTCAAAAGCAACCCTCAGAGCAGTTTTGCCCATCCCTCCAATACCTGTAAATACGAGAACCGGGTTTTCTTGCCCATCATATCGCAGTGCCTGCCGCAAGTATTGCATCTCCTCAATCCTGTTAACAAACGGGCTTTCCATTATTTTCTTGTTAAGGTTATCATTGTTACTATAACCAAAATATTAATTTCTGTCAAGGAGAATTCCTGAAAAGAAAACTTGCGGTGTTGTTAGAGTGTTGTTATGTATTTATTGAGTGCATTCAATTGACGGGAAAGGGGTATGGCCCCGTAAAAGCCTTTGGCTAACGGGGCACAGCATTATGGCATTTTCCATGAACCAACTGCTTTCTTTTTCCACTTGACAAATCCATGCTCTTGGGTATACTGAATTGAATTATAAATAAATTGGAGGAGAAACAGGATGAGGCAGCATGGCTTGCTGCCTTTTCAGCTTATAATGCTTCCCACGTCTTCCTGTCTATCTTTGCCTGTTTCAGAATCTTTGAAAGTAATTCTTTGCCGATGGCACTTGTGTGCGGATTTGGGATTCGTAAAACAAGATCATCCTTTATCATGAATTGATGTTTCTTACCAGAATATGATCCATCAAAACCAAGCTCTCTCAGACAATGAATAAACTTCTTTCTCTTTATGGGTCCAAAGGCGGGCATTAAACTGCTTCTTTAATCCTTATCTGCATCCCTTCAACCACTGGCAACGGCATATTTTTTGAAATCTTGAGAAAAATCCATTCTTCCAATACTTCCTCGAGTTCATTGCGGCATTCCTCAAGTGTCTTTGCATTTGCATACACCCCGTCAAATCCAGGTATTGCACCATAGAATGAATTATCATCAGAAACAATTTCGTATTTTGCCTTTCTCATTGCCGCCTGAATGTACTGAGTTAACATATTTCCTCCCAAACTCAAAATAATTATTGCCTTGATTTCTGAATAATCCGATTCAAATAAATATATCCGCCCTGTGCACAAATGTCAAGGTTTTTGTGAAATGACACGCAAATCCTCCCCCACCTTTTCCCCTTGCCTATGCTTGTGGTGTCAGGTTAAGAAATAAGATTTATTGCAGCATATTTTCAATCCTTGTAATCGTAAAGTCTCACCCGTTCCGCACTTCGAAACCTCGTTTTCTTTTCCTCCTTTTTCCCTCTCTTCTTCATAGTACCCTCCATTGTTTAGATAGTGTGTTTTTTTTTGGCTCAACTTTTTCTTTTGGCCTATGGTTTATCGTCGCTGCGATGGTTTGGA
>CBDUQV010000024.1:0-15403 GCA_965369615.1 uncultured bacterium
CTTTGCGCACCGGACTCCTTATTATTCTTCTTGCTATTACGGTGCTCAAAAACGGCGAACGAATTATATCATCTTTTTCAGCCTTTATAGTAACACTTTTACTGTTAAGGCTATCCTATATCATCAACCGCATTCCCCTTATACGGGCAAAACCCCTACAAGAAATCAGTGAGAGAATTGTTGCCCGTTGGGATAGTTTCAGTATTACACTTCCCTACAATATACCCAAGGAAATAATCGATCAAGCAATAAAGATTGCGGAAACATGTATTAGAACATCCGATAATGTCGGGGAGCGCTCTACCGTCTTGTTGAAAGACCTGAGCGAGCGTGGGATTGTTATTGAAGTAAAATATCTTGTACTCGTTTCATCAAAAATGAAAGAAACAAAACACGCAATTCTTTCACATACACTTAAATCATTTGCTGACCAAAAAATCCCAATGAGCTCCTCATAAATCTGAAATGCGCTATGGAAAGAATAAAGGTACAATGAAAAAGAATACAATAACAAAAGCAAAGGAAAAAGGATGTTAAAAGAAAAGGTAGAAAAAGTAATAAGAAAAATCAGACCCTATTTGCAGCGCGATGGAGGAGATATCAAACTCGTTTCAGTTTCGAATGATGGAATTGTGCGTGTGAAACTCACCGGTGCTTGCAAAGGTTGCCCGATGGCAGCAATAACGCTAAAAACCAGCGTTGAAGCAAACATTAAAAGGGAAATTCCTGAGATTAAAAAGGTGTTATCGACTTAATTGAAAAAAGTGGCATTTATCCTCGAGCGAAAGGAAGAACTCAAAGGTAAACTCCGTCGAACGAAGTAATGTAATTCTGTAGGGGCGTTCAACTGAACGCCCCTATATTTACCTAATTACCAATTACTAAATTACGAATTTCTGTGTGGTGAATGAACTAAAGAAGCTTAGAGTGTTGTTATCTTATCAGATTTAATTCCCCTGTAGACGTTTCTTGTATCAAAAATTGCACGTGCATTCTTCAAAACCATTTCGTAATCAACATCATCATGAGCAGTTGTAATAATAATACAATCATATTTTCTTACACATTCTGGTTTTAGCGCAATGGACTTCACTCTCTTTTTGCCCTCAACAAATTCAGGAATAAATGGATCAAAGTAATCCACCTTTGCTTGTTCATTCAACAACAGCCTGAACATTTCAAGGCTTGGTGATTCCCGTATATCATTAACATTCGCTTTATAAGCAAGCCCCAACAGCAGGATTTTCGAGCCATGTAATGATTTTTTTTCCTTATTAAGAACACTGGAAAGCTTGCTGAGGATAAATCGGGGCATATTACCGTTAATATCTGTAGCCAATTCTATGAACCTATTATAGAAGTTGTACATTTTGGCTCGATACGAAAGATACAGAGGATCAAGAGGTATGCAATGGCCACCAATTCCCGGTCCGGGATAAAAAGGCATGAATCCAAATGGTTTAGTTGATGCAGCCTCAATAACATTCCAGATATTTATACCCATACGATCACACATTATACTCATTTCATTCACCAAACCAATATTCACGGCGCGAAATGTATTCTCAAGAAGTTTCGACATTTCCGCTTCCTCAACAGTATCAACGAGATGAATGTGCTTAAGAAACGTCGAATAGAGCTCGTAAGAGAGCTCCTTTCCTTTCTCCGTCATTGCACCAAGAACCTTTGTAATATTCTTCGTTCTAAAATCTGGATTTCCCGGGTCAACTCGCTCGGGCGAATACGCCACAAAAAATTCCTTCCCCACGACATACCCTAACTTTGCGATTTCTGCAGCAATTAATTCTCTCGTTGTTCCAGGATATGTTGTGCTTTCAAGCACAATAAGCATACCCGGATGAAAAATTTTCTTTATTTCAGTTACCGCAGCAACAATAAAAGATATATCGGGATCTTTTGTTTTTTTGAGCGGTGTTGGAACAGTAATACAAATAATATCGGCTTTCTTGAGTATCCTGTACGATGATGAAATGCGTATATTCTTCTTGCGAAGGAGGAATTCTTTTATATCACTGTTGTTCACATCGGTCACATACGTTTTGCCCCTCCGTAGTTTCTTTATCTTCTCTTCTGAAATATCAACACCCAGAATATGAAATCCAACCCTGGCGAATTCAACCGCCAAAGGTAAACCGACATATCCAAGCCCAATAATTCCAATTTTTGCTTTTTTCTGTCTGATCTTTTTGAGTAATACCGACAAATAGTCTCTTTTGTTCTTCATTATAAATTAATTCATTTTATGTAGAAGGGACGCAATATTTTTGTGCACGAGAAATTAGGTTCAGAATGAACCATCATTCGTGAAGAATATAAATATGCTTTTTTTGTCCTGTATCAACAAATATAATGGATTGGCCTTTCTCATCCATCCCCACAAGCGCATAATGAATAATAAAGGTGGAATCACCAGGTGATGCATATATCGAATAGAAGATTGTCCCCGGATCACCTTTTAAAAGTGAATTAACACCATCCGGATTGTCATCTTCAAATGCTATAGGATCTGAGTATACATTGTCGATTATTTCATCATCGGTCATCTGAACAAGTGTATAAGGATTTGTGGGAAGGCTTGCATTATTAATGTACTTCTTAAATTCCTTATACCTGGAAGGATACTTTCCTTCGTTGAAAGCAGCATAATTTTCCACAGCTGCTCTTATTTGATACATATTGGTTTTAACATCAGCGATCTTATTTTCCCTCTGAATGGTTTTGTAATTTGGATACACGATCATATACATAAGAAGGAGTAGTGCAAAGAAAATCAACACATTCATTAACCTTACCAATCCCTTTTTATACACGCTTCCTCCTTCTCTTCAATTGTTCCAAACAAAACAACATTGAGAATATACATAAATTCTACAGGCTTGTCAAGAAAAAACCTGAACAGTCCTGAATGTAAGGCTCTCATTATCTTACCTTATTTGATCGATTAAATTATCGGTGTTTTCCTCACCTCTAATCCTGATAGGTGCGCATAAGTAGCGCTCTTTTGTTTCAATGATTTGGATTCTTCTTCACCTGTTTCATTGCCTTGAGAACCTGAACAGTAACCTCTGCCTGAATTTGTTCACTTTCAAGGTCCACAGCTGTAAGGGCATGACCTTTAATATTTGCTGCGTACTTCGGTTTCAGGTGATTCAAACTGTATGCAATGACATCAGCTTGGCAGCGCTCACAGTTACAAAAATCTTCTTCCTCTTCGATAAGATTATGCGAAACTCGTTTTACGATATCCTCAAGAAAATTTTTTATCTCCATTATTTGCTCCTATATGACAATGGTTTCCTTTACAAGTCTTCCTTCTCTGAATCTGCTAAAATCGAGCAATGTAACTTCCGGAATTGAAACATAATCTCCCTGGATGAGCTTTTCAGAAATGCACTTTCCAACAGCAGGTGCTTCCATAACACCATGACCACTAAAACCAGTTGCAAAAATTAAATTTTCAATATCAGGATGATCACCTATTATTGCATTCTTGTCCATGGTATTATGAGCATACAGACCTCCCCATCCATTCTTAATTCTACAATACTCCATTCCTGATATTCTTGCCTGCATATATAAGTTCATTATATCCACATAATATTCCTTTTCCATTTCATAATCATAGCCCGGTTTCTGGTCAACCCTCGCTCGTCCTACAAGGAGATCATCTGCTTCCGGATGGAAATAAACACCATTATCAATGATAAGCATCGGAATCTTCCCAAAACCCTCTATGGGTGGCTTATTAACCAAAAAAAGCATTCTCTTGAGGGGAACAACGGGAATATTCTGTTGGGAGGACACACCTGATCTTTCTAAAAGATCATGTGAAAATGCACCAGCAGCAAGTATAATCTTCTCTCCGGCAATAAAACAATCATCCCTTACAATAACCCCGTCAGCTTTTCCATCTTTGATGGATAGTTTTTTAACTTCTGTATTCTTGTTAATTTCTACAAGTTCCGGATAGTTCTCACTTGAGAGATCAAAGTAAGCAATAGCACAGGCAGTGGGATTAAACACACCACAATCTGCACCAAACAATCCCCCTACAATTTCCTCAAGTTCGAGCATTTCAACTATTTCACTGTCAAGATGATCAAGACCAGCCTTGTAACCAGGTACCATTTCCATTATCTTCACAGGATCAAGTAGTTCTGTCTTTACTCCGCTTTCCTCCCAGAACGTCCTGAAATTGATTATCGTTTCCCAATCCTTTTTATTATAGGTAAAAAGGTATCCTCTTTGTTCAAACCCAATGGAAACTCCGGTTTCCGCTTTGAAATTTTTGAAACTCTCAATACTCATGGTCGTCAATTTCATATTAACAACTGTTGACCATATATTTCTGAAACCGCCTGCAGAAAGCGCAGTTGATTCATCAGCCAATGCGTTCTTCTTTTCAAAAACTGCAATCTTCCCCTTGTAACCATCTTTTAAAAGATTAAAGAGGATACTCCCCCCAATAATCCCCCCTCCAATGATAATTATATCATTTTCCCTGCGCATTACCAACTCCCTTCCAAAAAGGCTAAATTTTATAAACCAAAAAGTATCCTCCTGCGCTATTGCTTCGGAGGATAGGCACAGACAAATGCTTACTCATTTTTTGATATAAAATGACGCTGCGGTCTTGCGCTCTCTGTGGTAAAATCTATTACCATTATAGCAAAACGGGCTTGAAATGCAAGAAAAAAATGTTGACTTTTGTTTCTTTTTGGTCTATATTTTTTTTTGGATCAGCCGGGGTGGCGGAACTGGCAGACGCGCATGGTTGAGGGCCATGTGGGGCAACCTGTAGGAGTTCGAGTCTCCTCCCCGGCATTTTCTTTTTGGTGAGTAACGTGAGTGGGAAAAAGTGCACATCTTATCAATCCTGCTTTATTCATGACATTTTTTGTGAGATGGACTGTCATGGTCGCATTGACTCTCACCAATGGTAATAGTGCCGTTCAGAAAATCTTCAATGACCCTATCAACCTGCCCTGAAACACCAATGATTGTTTTGATGTTGTACTGAGAAAATAAATCCTGGGCTCGAGGACCCATCCCTCCGGCAATGATATGCGTAACACCCATATCTAAAAGGTATTTCGGGAGAAAACCGGGCTCGTGGGAGGGATTTCCAATCGTTTCCTTTTTTACAACCTTACCGTCTTCTGCATCAACTATGGTGTATTCAGAGCACCTTCCAAAATGGGATGAAACCTGTGAGCCTTCTGTTGATACGGCAATACGCACCATTACTCCCTCCTTACCTGTGGATTGAAATGAACCACAATACTGAGCGAGTTTGAAACCATGCACTTCTCTTTTGCCTTTGCTAAAAAATCCTGTATGGTTTCCACTGATTCATGCTCATCTATTACAACGATGGGATTCACTTCAACATTTTTGAATCTAAAATCGCCTCCCAGCAACTGAGCTCTCCCTATAGCGGTGCTTCTGTATATCTTTAGCTTTAGATTGTGTTTTGCAACCAGGTCGAGAAAGGTTGTCATTATGCACACTTCTACCGAGGAAATAAAAAGATGTTCAGGTGACCAGTAAACCGGTTCACCACCAAATTCCGGAGGACAACCAACCCGTATATCGTGTTTTTGTGAATCACTGAGAACACCTTCCTTGCCTTCCTTCCACGTTGTTTCTGTGTGCCATTCATAGATGCGCGGTGTGTATGGGAGTTTTCTATCTTCAAACCAGCCTTGATTCGCAAAGGGACGGGCATCCAGACGTGGAATATACGGTTTGATATCAACGATTGGCGTCCCATCAATAGCATCAAGCCCTTTAACACTCAAAAAGTTCCCTTTCCGTTCAATAAGCTGGACAACTGCATATCCAAGCTTTGTTGGCCTATTCGGTGAACGTGTTGCAAAGAGCCCATGTTTTTCTGTGTCCCATGGGGTCATTACCGATAATGAAAATTCTTCAGATTTGTGAAACAGATAAAAAATGTGGAGGTGTGAAAATTTTTCAATATCTTTCAATGCTTCTTCAAATTTAACATCTATTACTATTTCTGATACCTCATCTTTCCCCTGGTGTGGAGCATCATCTCTTGACTGAAAGGGAGATTTAATTATTCCAATGATTTGAAACTGTTTCTCTCTCATTGTAAGCGTATTCTTAACTTCTTCTGCCAAAAATCTTCGTTCCGATCCGAACAATGTTTGCGCCTTCTTCTATTGCAACCCTGTATGAATTTGACATTCCCATGGAAAGGCAGTTCATAGCAACATTTGGAATATGCAATGACTGAATCCGCTCAAAAATCCTTTTTGTCTCGATGAAATACGGACGTGCATCTTCAGGGTCGCCAAAGAGGGGACCCATAGTCATCAGTCCCATTACTCTTATATTGGAGAAGGCAGAAATCTCACCAATCAGTGATTCCGCATCATCAGGAAGAACACCTGCTTTCATGGGCTCTCTTCCACTATTGATTTCTATGAGCACCGGCATACTCTTGCTCAATGCCTGACTTCGTTTATTAATTTCCTCTGCAATCCTCACCGAATCAACCGTTTCAATCATATCAATAAATTCGATAATCTTCTTGACCTTATTTCTCTGCAGGTGTCCAATGAAGTGGAACTGCACTTTCTTTCTCAGTATGCATGCCTTGGTTTCTGCTTCCTGTGCATAGTTCTCTCCTATCGTGCTCAACCCACCCTCAACCGCTTCAAGGATTTCCTCAGGTGACCTGGTTTTTGTCGCTCCTACCAGTAATACATGATCGGGAAGTTGCGCAAGAATTTCTTTTGCATTTTCTTTAATTCCCATATAAACTCACTGATTGCTCTGATCTTGATAGCAAACCAATAATCCTCTCCTATATGTTTTCAGGTTCTACTAACTTCACTATTTCGTTGACAATGCCCATAAACACTTTCGAAGCTTCTGAATCGGGTTTCTCAATAATAAAAGGCTTTCCAGCGTCACCTGATTCAACAATATGAGGTTCTAAAGGAACTCTTCCAAGAAATGGTACTCCCATTTCCTTCGCGGTTCTTTCCCCACCACCTTCTTTAAAGAGGGCTATCTTCTTGCCACAGTGAGGACAGCGGAGCCCGCTCATATTTTCAATAATGCCAATAATTTTGAGATTTAACTTCTGGGCAAAGACGATTGCTTTACGTGAATCAAGGAGAGACACCTCCTGCGGAGTGGTAACGATAACTGCTCCTGTTGCTGGGATCAGTTGAGCAATTGAAAGAGGTTCATCACCAGTCCCCGGGGGAGAATCAATGATAAGCCAATCCAGATCACCCCATTCCACATCTCCAAGAAATTGCTGGATAATCTTCATCTTCAGCGGGCCTCTCCAGATAACGGGCGAATCAGGACTCTCCAGGAGAAATGACATAGAAACCAAAGCAAGTTTTTCTGTCACTTGAATCGGAAGTAGTTTCTTCTCACCTGAAGCCACAAGCCTTTTTCCTTCAACCCCTAACATCTTTGCAAGATTTGGTCCATGAATATCAACATCGATGAGCCCAACCTGTTTGCCTTTTTCTGCCAGTGCCAGCGCAAGATTTGCAGCAACGGTGCTCTTCCCCACACCTCCCTTTCCACTGAAAACAAGAAGCCGGTTTTTAATCCTCGCAAGAGTTTCTTTAATATTTGCTTCTTCAACACCTTTCATGAATTACTCCTCTTTGTAAAATTTCTTTCCACTGCCCGGTTTCTCTCCATTCACCTACTCCTTGACAAATAAAAGGAATCAGCATGATCAAATTAGAGAAATTAAAATCCCTAATCGAAGTATCCTTTCTCCTGCATCCCGCCATAAGAAAAAAGAAGAAAGCCTTTTGCTCCTGCACCCTCAACTCTGATAATTTCCTGCATTAGATTATTACTATCCTGAAGATAAGCACCGAGCCCCACAACAAGTTTTTCCCTGCCAATAAGCCCAGCAATTTTTTTTGTTTTGCGTTCAATCCAGCCTATGTCCGATGAGTAGAGCATTGGAACAACAAAATCAACATGTCCAGAACGTACCCAGGAAACCCAATCCTGATAAAGGTCGTTATATGCATGGTTGTTATCTCCAATCACGGCAACCGAGACTTGCATTCCCGGGTTCTTCAATTTTACTGTTTCAAATATCTCCCTTACAGTAATGGTGACACGCTCGCGACGCCAGTTATCCCAGTGAAGCTGTAAATCAAGATACCCTTCACTTCCGAACTCCCGCTCTACTTCGCTCCTCTCATGTATCTTCATGGGATCAACATAGAATTCTCTTAAAAATGCAACACGGGCAGGAACATCATAACCATAATCCCTTCTTGGGTACCTACAGTAATCCATGTGTATTCCATCGACATCGTAGTTCTCAATGATTTCCTTTACAATATTCACTAAATGCTCCCTCACATGATCATTCCCTGGTTCCAGGAAGTATCCTTCAAGTCCCATTGCCTTTATCTGTTCAATAGAGTAGTTTCTAAGACTCATCCCTTTCTCATCACCAATAAACCATTCAGGATGTTTGTTTGCAATATGACTCGATACGTGGGGGAAAGGCGCATGTGACCAAGCATAATAGAGATTAATCCACGCATGAACCTTGTATCCATTCTGGTGACCAAGTTGAATTATTAAATCAAGTGCATCGTAATTGAAAGGGGCATTAAGCAGTTCTGATGACCGCGGAACAATATCCGATTTATACATCGCTTCACATCGCGCATAGACCTGGACAAAAAGGGTGTTAATGCTATAACGATTAATATCCTCCATCATCGTGAACACTTTGATCGGATCATCAACATCCCATCTGACAATCCAGATACCTCTCATCTCCTCGGATTGAAGACTCGATGCGGCACCAAAAAACAGAATTGCGATAATAATTTTTCTAAACATCGAAAATGAGTTTTGTACCGTATAGTCCACTTCTCTTACGGATATGCAATTGATGATACGTAACTGCTTTCACTTCAGTTCTTAAATCCTCTCTTTTCAGCAGCACACCTTCAAGGACTACCTCAATTGTAACACTTGTTACAGTGCAAATCTGTATCCTGAATGGGAAAAATAATTCATCTGTTATGAGCCAGAGTATCTCAGAAAGAAACGAATGGAGCAATTCTTCTGGTGAATCCTCTTTAATATGCAGTTGTTTCGAGACTAACTGCTCTCCCTCGTTTACACCCGTTCTATCAGATACAATTGATAACATACCTTTTGCTGCATTGAGGAATAACTCTGCGAGCGTTGCCCCACTGATCTCCATTCCAACATCTGAGGGATGATCAATAAATCGAAAACCTGTTTTGCTGGGCTGCGGTTTTGCAGTATCGCAGTTGACAGGCTCTTTGTTACCCTTAAAACTATTCCTGTCTGTGTACATAATGATTAAATATCATTTCTTATGTGGCGAAAGGATAGCAACCGGAAGAATTATTTCTTCGAGCGAAACCCCTCCATGCTGAAATGTCCCCTTGTAGCGTTTTTCGTACTGGTGTAAGTGAGTTGGGTAAACAAAAAAATAATCTTTTTTCGCGATCGCATATTTCTTGTTTGCATTTTCATTCGGCAACTTATAACGAATAGGATCTGTTATGAATATTGCATCCTTCTTGTTCACTCTAATGGTTGTCCCGTGTTTATACCTGAGATTAACCGAAACATCCTGACCCGCCTCAATCGGTGTTGCATTCTCAACCATTATTGCACCGTGGTCTGATGTTACCACAAGAGTTATTCCGTAGCCTGCCATTATTCTCATTGCCTCAAAAATAAAAGAACTCGTGAACCATGTTACCGTTAAAGCTCGTAAACCATCGGCATCATATGCCATTTCTTTGAGAACATCAAACTCGGATCTCGAATGGAGAAGAATATCGATGAAATTGACAACAATAACAGCAAAAGGAACTTTGTACCAGTTTTTTGCAATCGATGGGAGCCTGCTTGCTTCCTGGGAGTTGAGTACCTTGATGAATTGGGGAGAACGAGCAAGACGTATTCCTTCCCTTTTGAGCTGTTCACGTAAGTACTCCTGCTCATATCGATTCTGGCTGCCTTCGCTCCATTTCTTCCAGTACTCCGGGTAAAACCGTGCCATATCAGAAGGAAATAGACCGCTAAAAATGGCATTCCTTGAATACGGTGTTGCCGTGGGCAAAATTGAGAAATAGCAATGGTTTTCAATCCGATAATACTCCTGAACAAGCTTTTGAATTGCATTCCACTGGTCAAGTCTCATACTATCAAGAAGAATAAAAACAACCTGTTTCCCCTTGCGGAGCAGAGGAAAGACAAACAATTTCATGATATCAACGGATAGCGGCGGTTTGTCCTTACTATCTGTAACCCATTTCGGGTAGTTATTTTCAATGTACTTGCAAAATTGCACATTGAATGATTTTCTCGTATCAGTATGCGTTTTCTTTATATTCTTATCATTCAAATCCTGGAACCTATTATCCCATGAACTCAATTTCTTATGTATTTCTATCCATTCACTCCAGTTAATTCCTACAAGTTTGTCCGGGTTTATTTCCTGTATTTCCTTTGTATACTCTTCTGCAAGTTTCAGGGCAATAATACCTCGTCTGTCAACTACCCGCTTCACAGTAGCCAATAACTGCCTCGGATTAATCGGCTTAATTAAAAAATCGTCCATGCGGTAGCCAAAAGCTTCGTCAACCAATGCCACATCCTCGCTTTTTGTAACCATAACAACCGGCAGATATGGAAACTGCAACCTGATCCTTCTAAATGTTTCCATTCCATCTATCCCGGGCATCTGTTCATCGAGAAGGATGAGATCAAAATACTCTCTATCAATCATTGCAAGGGCATCATGACCACTCATTGCTTCCTTTACATCATATCCATAATTCTCGAGAATGGTAACTTGAGAAAGAAGACTTGCAATCTCATCATCAACCCATAAAATCTTTTTCTTCATTCTTTCTCTTGCAGTGAAACGCTACACTTTTTTCTGCTTCTTCTCTTCACCGTTCACGCTTGTCACGGGAAGATACATAAGAAACGTTGACCCTTTCCCTTCTGATGTGTTTTCAATAAGAATCCTTCCATTATGATAATCGTCGACAATTCTTCTGGTAATTGCTAAACCCAAACCCCAGCCAAATTGCTTTGATGTAAAACCGGCTTCAAAAACTCTTTTTCGCTCACTCCTGGCAATTCCTCTCCCATTATCGCGAACACGGATTTCTACATATTTTGCGTTAAGAGAATCTTTAGTGCTCACTTCAATGATACCTTTTTTCTTATCCATTGCATCAATTGCATTCTTAACAAGGTTTTCGATCACCCAGGAAAGCAAATCATAGTCATAATCAATCTTATTGTGTGCATCATACTGCTCTTTAATCGTAATCCTATTATCGATCGAGGGCAGTTTTCTCTTCAGGTAATCAACAGAATCCCTTACAACGCTATTAATGTCACCCTTCTTCAGTTTTGGCACCTGTCCTATACTACTGAACCTGTTCGTCACCTTCTGAAGACGTGCCACATCCTTTTCCAGTCCTTCTATAATTTCTGGAGGAGTGTCTTTTCTGAGAATTTCCGTCCACCCCATCAGTGAACTGAGTGGAGTACCAAGCTGATGAGCAGTCTCCTTTGCAAGTCCAACCCAAATATGTTCCTCATCACTTCTCCGCGCAATGCTAAATCCCAAAAATCCAACAATGAGAAATACTATTATCACCCCGGAGATAATAACAGGAAACCACTTCAACTGTTTAACGAGTGCTGTTTCGCCAAAATGTACTGTACCTAATTTTATCTTCTCTCGGTACATCATCGTTATTGGTTCATTTTCTTTATCGAGCTTTTCTGCAAGTTGAATGAGTGTCCGTACAGGACCTTCAGGTGGATTACGGGGGTCAATGTTCTCAAGGAGTTCATCAGGTACCAAAGCGGGATCAATCCCGACATTCCTCCAGGCACGCGGGATGTCATTCTCGTCAGTTATGATAACAGGAAAATCAATGTTCCGTATAACTTCCTCGAATATAATTTGCATCTCAGGATTTGGATGAACTCCATATCCTGCTGTTTCAGTTCTCAAGAATGCGGCAAACATTTTTGATGTTATCTTGGTCGAATCTTTCACCTCGCTGACGAGCGTCTGAAAATAAAGGAACAACCCGAGTATGATTGCTATAAAACCTAAGAACAGATATCCTGCCAGAGTTCCAGGTAAGCGTAAACTTTTTTTCCAAAAATTATGCACTTATTCTGTCCCTTCCTTGTGCTTTTGCTCGGTAGAGTGCTTTATCAACCTTATCAAGAAGCACGCCAACTTTTTTACCATCTTCGGGGAAAGAACATATTCCGATGCTGATGGTCAAGGGAAAATTGAATTCCCTCAATTCAAGTTTTACTGCCTTTCTGATCCTCTCACCAAGGACCTTTGCTGGCTCTTTGAGAACACCCCAGAGAATTATGACAAACTCATCACCACCGTAGCGTGTTACAGCATCCATTTTTCTGACATTTTTCTTGATAACCATTGAAACTCGCTTCAAGACCTTATCACCAATAATATGCCCTAAAGTGTCATTGAGTTTCTTAAAATTGTCAATATCTACCATGAGGAGTGAAAGATGCTCCGCTTTTTTCCCTTTAGTTTGTATCTTCTTCTTCAGGACATCCTTAAAATATCGGTAATTATACATACCTGTCATTTCATCTCTAATGGCAAGACGCTGTGTTTCCCGGTAAAGATGTACATTATCGATTGACATAGCAATGTATTCCCCGAGAAGTGTCAGTGCTGAAAGATCCTTTTCTCCCAAACTATTTTTTTTCTCCATTTCTACATCAAGAACGCCAACTATTCTGTTCTTAATGAGAAGAGGAATCACTGCCTCTGATTTTGGTCGTGTATTATCGCCAATGTATCGCGGGTCATCCTGAACATTGGAAATAAGTAATGGTTTTTTTGTCTGAATTGCCAATCCGGTTAAACCTTTATGCTTCAGGTCTTTTGTTACCTTTTTTATATCGACATCGGAATAACCGCTAAACGACTTTAAAATCGGCTTACCTTTAGAATTGACTTCAAATATAGCAATATTAGAGTATCCGAATCGTTCCCTGATAATGTGGATTGTTTCCCTGTAGAGGGTATTCAGATCAAATATCTGACCGATAATTTTTGAGATATTAAGAACTGAACTCAGTTTTTTCAGTACGTCCTTCTCCTGCTGCATGGTAAGAACATTTTCAATGGCAATGGATGCATAGGTCGAAAAAGTCTCCATCAAGGAAATGGTTTTTGCCGATGGTACTCTTTTGTTGACCGGGTCATCGACTGAGACAATACCAAGAAATTTGCTGTCACTGGTTCTAATCGGGGTAATAAAAACATCGTCGGGATGCCATTTTCCTTTTGTAGGTATCTTTCGCATACCCACCTTTATTCCGTATTTTTCAACATAATCCTTGAATCGCTTGCTCTTCTCAAACTGTGAATGCGGCACATAATATGAATTGCCCAGTTTAAATTCAGGCCGCAGAAGAATCTTTATCTTGTTGAAAGGAACCTTCTGTTTCTTGAGTCGGGAAAACGCTTCTTCTGGGATTCCTGCCTGCGCCATTCGTTCCAGAACATTTTTTTCTTTATTATAAAGGCTGATGAGAACTATATTGAATTGCAGAATTTCCTGTATTCCTTCCGCGAGAATATCAAGGATTTCAGTAATATCAAAATTCCGATAGATTGCCTCAAGGAGTTTCTGGAACAGCTCACTCTCCATTTTTGAAAGAGACAATTCCTCCTTCAGTTTTTCCTCAACATGTGACATTTTCAGCTTCTTTCATGATATGCCTGTAAAGATTTCTGTAGATGCCATCCTTCTGAAACAAATCACTGTGTTTTCCATAATCAACAATGACTCCTCCATCAATGACATAAATAATATCAGCACCTTTTATCGTTGAGAGACGATGAGCAATAACAATTGTCGTTCTTCCGGACATGAGTTTCTGTATCGCTTCTTGAACCTGGGATTGTGATTCCGCATCAAGTGCTGATGTGGCTTCATCCAGTATGAGAATCGGTGGATCCTTCAGAAGTGCACGGGCAATCGCAATACGTTGTTTCTCTCCACCGGAAAGGGATGCGCCTCGTTCTCCAATTATCGTATCATATCCATGTGGCAACTTCTCAATAAAACAATGAGCATTGGCTGCTTTTGAAACCTTCATTACCTGATCTCTCGGGATATTTGTCCTTCCATATGCAATATTATTAAACACGGAATCGTTAAAAAGGATGATTTCCTGTGTGACAAGACCAATGGCTTCACGAAGGGTTTTAAGAGAGAACCTTCGTATATCAACTCCATCTATCTCTATGGTGCCTTCAGTAGGGTCGTAAAAACGTGCTATGAGGTTAATAATGGTGGATTTTCCGGTTCCAGATGGTCCGGCAATGGCGACAATCTGACCACTCCTGACCTCAAGATCAATGTCGTTGAGCACTTGCTTTTTAAAATCGTAGGAAAATGACACGCCTATAAATCGAAGGTGCTTTTTCAAACCAGCAAAAGGTATTGCATCTGGATGGTTCACTACCTTCTCTTCAGTATCGAGTATCTCAAATATGCGTTTTGCAGCACCCAAACCCCTCTGTATCCGACTATTTGCCTCTCCAATTCTCTTGATCGGTTGCATAAGGGAAAGCGAAGCGGCAAGAAAAACAAAGAAACTATCAGCAGAGAGAGTTTTGCTGACTATTATGAGATATCCTCCGTATAATAATATTACACTCGCTGCGAGAGCACCCAAAAACTCGGTTAGAGGAGAAATAGCAAGTTTTAAAGCTTCGAAACTGATAACCGTTTTGAGATAATTGTGTGTATTCCGAAAAAATTTTTTTAATTCAAACTCTTCCATTGCAAAAGCTTTCACAATTCTAATCCCTGAAACCGTTTCTGTAAAGGTTGACATCATTTCTCCCATCATCTTCTGAATCTTTGTTCCACGTTTTCTGAGTCTCTTTCCAATTCTAACTATCATTAAGATAGAAAGAGGTACCAGAATAATTGAGAGCAGAGCAAGTCGCCAACTCGCCCAGATTACAATAATGGCATAAACAAGAATAAGGAAGGACTCTCTAATGATTTCAATAAATCCTTTAGAAACGGATTCTCTTACAATTTCAACATCATTCGTAACAATAGACGAGAGATTTCCTGTACTGCTCCTTCCAAAAAATCCCAGTGAGAGCGTATGAATATGCTTGTAGAGATGATTTCTAATGTCCCGTATTACTCCTTGCTCAACCCGGCAATTAAGAAAGGAATGGATATACTGAAAAACCCCTTTTAGGAAAAAAATCAGAATAATAATGACAGCAAACCGTTTAAGCGACTCCAGAGGGGAA
>CBDUQV010000025.1:0-15235 GCA_965369615.1 uncultured bacterium
TAGAGAGGGAGGCAAGACGGTAGGCGCCGGAGTCGTTACAACGGTAATAGAGTAGAATAATGCGTCAGAAAATAACACTTGCATGCACTGAATGTAAACAGCGGAACTACGCAACGGCCAAGAACAAGAGCAAGCATCCTGAAAGGGTTGAATACAATAAGTATTGCCCTTTTTGCAGGAAGCACACAAAACATAAAGAAACTCGGTGATAAGGGTAGGTCTGTAGCTCTAACGGATAGAGCACCGGTCTCCAAATCCGGGGGTTGGGGGTTCAAATCCTCCCAGACCTGCCATGCTATTAACATTGGAATATGAGGTTAACAAAATGTCAAAAGTAGTACTATTTCTTAAGGAAGTGAAGATTGAGCTATTGAAAGTTACCTGGCCCAAAAAGGATGAGCTCATCGGATCGACCAGTGTTGTTCTCATTCTTTCCGTAATTTTATCAATATTCGTTGGTTTTGCGGACTTTATTATTCGAAACATAATATTTTTTATTTTATCCCGGTGATCGTATGAAAAAGTGGTTTATTGTGCATGTTTTTACAGGTCAGGAAAAGAAAGTAAAAAGGGTTCTTGAAGAAAGGATTGCGCTCGAGGGAAAGAAAGATGAGTTTGGTTATGTTTACATACCAGTGGAGAACGTAGCAAAGATAAAGAACAGGGAGAAGGTAGTTACCGAAAGGAGGATTTATCCCGGCTATGTTGTCATTGAAATGGAGCCAGCTGATGAGAATTTCCGGTTGATCCGAAATACTGCAGGTGTTATGGATTTCCTTGGAAGCGATGATCCTCAAGCGCTGTCAGACGAGGAAGTACAGAGACTGCTCAATGTAATGAAAACAAAGGTCAACAGGGTTTCACGTGAAATACCTTTTCAGCAGGGAGATGCTGTTAGAATCATTGATGGACCATTTATAGATTTCAATGCATCGATTGAAGATGTCTATCCTGACAGGGAAAAAGTGAAGGTTGTCGTTACCATTTTTGGAAGGTCAACACCTGTTGAACTGAGTTTTTATCAAATTAAGTTGTTATAGCAAAAGAAAGAAGATCAGAAAACAGATGAAAGAAGACAAAATTCAGAACGGATCAAGAAATAGAAATCCTTTGACTGTTATCAATTGTCTGACATCTGATTTCTGAGTACGGAGGGCATATGGCAAAGAAACCTATTGAAAGATTGATTAAGTTACACATTTCAGCGGGTGAAGCAACGCTTGCTCCTCCTGTTGGTCCTGCTCTTGGTCAGCATTTACAGGACCCTATGAAGTTCTGCAGGGCATTCAATGAGCAAACAAAAGGCAAAGAAGGACTCATTATTCCTGTTGTGATATCGGTTTATAGAGACAAAACATTTTCCTTTATCACAAAAACTCCACTGGCGTCTGTGCTTCTTAAGCGAGCTGCTGGTTTAGCAAAGGGCTCTTCACAGCCGAATAAGGAAAAGGTTGGAAAGATTACCAGGGAGGAAATCAAAAAGATTGCCAAGGAGAAAATGGAAGATCTCAATGCGCATGATATTGAAAACGCAATAAAGATCATTGAAGGAACAGCAAGAAGCATGGGTATTGTTGTTGTATAAAAAGAGGAAATGGCATATGAAAAGAGGAAAACGATACAGGAATGCAAAAGAAAAAGTTGAAAAGAGAGAATATTCGCTTACCGAAGCGATTGTATTTGTAAAAGACAACGCAATTGCAAAATTTGATGAAACTGCTGAACTCAGTATTCGTCTGGGAATCGATCCGAGGAAATCTGACCAGATGGTTCGTGGTACCGTGTTTCTCCCCCACGGAACAGGGAAGAAGATACGGATTCTTGTATTTGTGACGGGAGAAAAGGAAGATGAAGCGAAGGAGATTGGCGCAGACTATGTGGGTGGTGAGGAATTAATTGAGAAGATAAAAAATGGTTGGGCTGATTTTGATCTTGCAATTTCGGTTCCAGAGATGATGTCTAAAGTAGGCAAAATTGGAAAGATTCTTGGTCCCCGTGGTTTGATGCCAAACCCGAAAGTTGGAACGGTAACAAACGACATTAAAAAGGCTGTCAATGATGCTCGAAAAGGAAGGATTGAATTCAAGGTTGATAAAACGGGAAACTTGCATATTCCGATTGGCAAAGTTTCGTTTAGCACTAAACATATGGAGGAGAATTTACTTGAGGTGTTACGCGAAGTAGTTCGGTTGAAACCAGCATCGACCAAGGGAATGTACATTCAGAGTCTCAATCTTTGTTCATCCATGGGGCCGGGTATTACAATTAATGCTCAGGAGACAATTAAGGAATTACGATAGGGTCAAATGACGGGGTAATGAGGAGAAGCTATGGAGAATAAAGCAGTAACAAGAAAGAAACGAGAGGTTGAGCAACTCATAGAGAAGCTGAAAAGAGCAGTATCGTTCTATATTGTTGATTATACTGGCTTGAATGCAAATGCAATGAATACTTTGAGGGGGAAATTCAGAAGCGGTAATTTTGATTATTTTGTAATCAAAAACACAATATTAAAGAGAGCAGGAGAGAATTTGGAACTCAAGCGAATTGAAGATGTGCTTATTGGTCCAAATGCAATTTCAATATCATATAAGGACCCAGTTGGTCCGGCAAAAATAATCCATGAATTTTACAAGGAGAACGAACATCCTACCGTTAAACTTTGTTATATTGAGGGCAAGTGGTTTTCTGCTGAAGAGGTAAAGCAGATTGCGATTTTGCCTTCAAGAGAGATACTCATAAGTCGGGTCGTGAATCTCTTATCCAGTCCCCTGTATCAATGTGTTAACCTTTTACATAGTTTATTCTCCCGTTTTGTCCTGGTACTTGATGCAATTCGCGAAACAAAGGAAAAAGGAAAAGAGACAGAAAAACTGACAGAAGAAACTGAGGAGCTTGTTAGGGAGAGCATGATGAAAGAGGAAAAGAAGGATGAGAGAAAGAGAGAGGAGTTAGGAGCAAAGACTGAAGGAAAAACAGAAGAGAAACAAGAGGAGAAAAAGCTAATTCAACCCGAAGAGCATGAAGGTGAAGCAAGAGAAATAGATAAGCCTGAAGAAAAAGAAAACAATACTCAAGAAGAACCAAAACAAACAGAAGAAGAAAATAAATAAAGTAATAGTAGGGGAGGAATAATGCCTAAAACCAAAAAAGATGCAAAGCAGGAAATTGTTACTTTGATTGAGGAGATGACAGTTCTGGAACTTCATGAACTCGTTAAGGAACTCGAGGAAAAATTCGATGTGAAAGCACAAGGACCCGTAATGCAGGTCGCTGCAATTGCACAGGATGAAGCAGCAAAGGATGCAGGTGAAGAAAAGACAGAGTTTGATGTTATACTGAATGCATTCGGAGACAAGAAGATTCAGGTGATTAAAGAGGTACGTGCGATTACAGCTCTTGGTTTAAAAGAAGCAAAATCACTTGTTGATGGAGCGCCTAATCCAGTCAAAGAAAAGGTATCCAAGGAAGAAGCGGAAAACATTAAGAAACAACTCGAGGCAGTTGGTGCCACTGTCGAGGTAAAGTAATCCTTTTTTACATACATAGTTCGAACGATTCAGGTTGCAAGAATCAGTGAATCATTGATGTACATCCTGATGGTATTCCATTTTCTGGTTCATGAATGTAATCATCGAATTACTGATAAAAGGAGTTTCAATTGATATCCAAAAGAAAGAGCTTTTCAAAGGTTGGTTCAGCATTGAATGTACCCAATTTGATCAGTCTCCAGCTTAATTCGTTTAATGAGTTTCTTCAGCCAGATGTGGCACCAAACTCGAGGAAAATAAGGGGATTGGAATCGGTTTTCAGAGAAACATTTCCCATTGAAGACATACATGGTCGGTATTCACTTGAGTATGTTTCATACACTATTGGAAAACCAAATTACACACCGGATGAAGCAATTGACAAAGGTGTTACACACTCAGCACCACTTAAAGGGATTTTTAGGCTCATGAGCAGCGGTAAGGATAAGGTTCTTCGAGAAGCGATAGAACAGGAGGTTTATCTGTGTGAGCTTCCTTTAATGACTGAAACGGGGACTTTTGTTATCAATGGTGTTGAGCGAGTCGTAATCAGTCAGCTCCATCGGTCTCCTGGTGCTTATTTCTTTGAGTCCATTCATCCTACAGGGAAGAGAACATACGTTGCTCAAATCATACCGTACCGTGGTTCATGGATAGAATTTTCTTTCGATACGAGAAATATTCTTTATGTAAATCTTAACAGGAGAAAGAAATTTCCCGTCACCATTCTTCTAATGGCACTTGGATTTCAAGAGGATGAGGAGATAATAAAGTATCTTTTTGATACCGGTGCAGTAAAAATTAATCCAGACGATGACCTCTCAAAATCACCGCTGTTGGGAAAATATCTTGCCTCAGATGTGGTCAGCAGGATAACGGGAGAGATTATTGGAGAGTCAGGAAAGAAAATAACTCCTGCACTTTTGAATTCGATCGTTCTCAACAAAATTAAAAAGGTAGAGATCGTTAAAACTGATAACGATGATGCCATTGAGCTGCTGGCAACAACGCTTAAGAAAGATAATGTAAGAGGTGAAGAAGAAGCACTTGAAAATATTTATGCCATTCTCAGGGGAACGAAGCCACCAAATATCGATATGGCACGAAGGTATCTGCTCAATACATATTTCTCGGAGAAAAAATATAATATTGGCGATGTTGGCAGGTATAAAAAGGCAAACAAGTTTGAATATGACATGAAAACAAGGCCATTTACACTTGTCAGAGAAGATATTATCGATATAGTGAAATATATTTTCCGACTGACAGGTGGAGATGGTTTTGTTGATGATATAGATCACCTTGGGAATAGAAGGCTCAAAAGCGTCGGTGAATTGCTCAATGATCAATTCAGGGTGATTCTTTCCAAAATGGGACGTTCAATTAAGGAAAAGATGCTTTTAAGTGATAAAGGAGAAATTGCTCCTTCTGATCTTATTAATGAGCGATATTTATCGAGTTCCATAAAAAGCTTTTTTGCAACAAGTCAATTATCTCAGTTTATGGAGCAGACAAATCCCCTTTCTGAGCTTACCCATAAGCGGAGGTTGTCTGCTCTTGGTCCCGGTGGCTTGAAGCGTGAGACAGCAAGCTTTGAAGTGAGAGATGTACACTATAGTCACTACGGGCGCATCTGTCCAATTGAGACACCGGAAGGTCCAAATATTGGGCTGATAACATCTCTCGCCTCATATGCTCAAATTAACAAGTACGGTTTTATCACCTCTCCATACATAAAAGTAGAGAAAGGATATGTAACCGGACAGGTTGAGCAATTAACTGCAGACGAAGAAGATAAATTCACCATTGCCCAGGCAAATATACCTATTGACAGTAGGAAAAAAATAAGCAGGTCTCTTGTATTGAGCAGGCAACGAGGAAATTTTCCCATTGTTCCCCCACAGAAGGTCGATTATATGGATGTTTCTCCGAGGCAACTGGTGAGTACATCTGCAGCCCTGATACCGTTTTTAGAACATGATGACGCCAATAGAGCGCTCATGGGTTCAAATATGCAACGGCAGGCTGTGCCGTTGCTCCTTCCAGAATCACCGATTGTCGGTACGGGAATGGAGAAGCGAGTAGCCATAGATTCTCGTACAGTTACCATTGCAAGGAATGCAGGTGTGGTAACAAAAATCACATCAGATATGATTGCCGTGGAGCCGGATGAGAAAAAATTAAAGGATAAAGGGGATATAGATGTCTTTTCAAAAGATGTTTACCACCTCAAGAAATTCAAAAGGACAAATCAGAATACTTGTATTAACCAGCATCCCCTTGTTAGGATTGGTGATTATGTCAGAAAGAATGATATTATAGCGGACGGAGCTGCAACTGAAAATGGTGAGCTTGCATTAGGCACCAATATCCTTGTTGCATTCATGCCATGGAGGGGATACAACTTTGAGGATGCAATTATTGTTTCAGAAAGGCTTCTCAAGATTGATAAGCTCACCTCTATACATATCGAGGAATTCGAAACTGAAGTACGCGAAACGAAATTAGGACCCGAGGAACTAACAAGAGAAATTCCAAACGTTGGAGAGGAATCTGTCAAATACCTGGATGAACGAGGAATTGTGATGATTGGTGCAGAGGTTGGTCCTGATGATATCCTTGTCGGTAAGGTCACGCCGAAAGGCGAAACTGAGCTCACCCCGGAAGAAAAGTTGCTGAGGGCAATATTCAGGGAAAGAGCTGTTGAGGTTCGTGATACATCCTTGCGAGTTCCTCCTGGAGTATCTGGTATTGTAATAGATGTGAAAGTTCTCAGGAAGAAATCGAGACGTGATAAACTCACTCCGGAAGAAATGGTTGAATTGAAGAAGATTGAGAAGTTGGTGAGAGCGGAGAAAAAAGAATTCATTAATAAGAGAGATAAATTCTTAGTTGAACTCCTGCAGGGAAAGAAGTGCAGTGGAACTGTTAAGGATTCGAGAGGAAAAATAGTTTTTCAAAAAGGAAAAAAGATAACCAGAGAAAAATGCGAAAAAGTAAACTTTAGTAATCTTGTTTTTCCGGAAAAAGCAATTTATGGGAAAGTTAACATCAATGGGATTTATGAGAAATACAATAAACAAATCGAGAAGCTGAATAATTTCTACAGACATAAAAAGGAAAACAAAATTCGCGGTGATGAATTGCCGTATGGTGTAATTGAAAAGATAAAGGTTTTTATTGCAGAAAGAAGGCGTCTCTCTGTTGGGGATAAGCTCTCGGGACGTCATGGAAACAAAGGAGTTATTGCACGGATTGTACCTGAAGAGGATATGCCTTATATGGAAAATGGAACACCCGTTGATATTATATTGAATCCACTGGGAGTTCCATCGAGAATGAATTTAGGGCAGATACTGGAAACGCATCTCGGATGGGCAGCACAAGCGCTTGGCTATAAGGTAGAAACTCCAGTGTTTGAAGGAGCAACAGTAGATGAGATTAAAACTGAGCTTAAAAAGGCTCAACTCTCTACAGATGGGAAAACGGTATTATTCGATGGATTCACCGGTGAGCCTTTTGAGAGTAAAGTTACTGTTGGTTATGCATACATAATGAAGCTTTCTCATATGGTTGATGATAAAATACATGCTCGAAGCAGTGGGCCCTATTCGCTTATCACACAGCAACCACTTGGCGGAAAAGCCCAATTTGGGGGACAGCGATTTGGAGAAATGGAAGTATGGGCACTTCAGGCTTATGGGGCTGCATATACATTGCAGGAAATATTAACAGTAAAATCCGATGATGTAAGTGGGAGAACACATCTTTACGAATCCATTATAAAAGGTGAAAATCTTCCAGAGCCAGGACTTCCTGCTTCTTTCAACGTTTTAGTCAAGGAGCTGCAAGGTTTGTGTCTTGATATTGAACTTGGAAAGGATAAAATTTAAAGGGGGTATGTAAATTGTTAATTGGAATGCAGTACAAAAATGTGACTCCGAAAGATTTTGATTATATAAAGATTAAACTTGCATCTCCTGAAACAATTAGAAGCTGGTCCCACGGTGAAGTGACAAAGCCAGAAACCATTAATTATAGAACACAGAAACCAGAGAAGGATGGACTCTTCTGCGAGAGAATATTTGGTCCTGTAAAGGATTACGAATGCAGCTGTGGTAAGTACAAGCATGTAAAATACAGAGGTGTGGTTTGTGAGCGTTGTGGTGTGGAAGTGACACTCTCAAAGGTGAGAAGGGAACGGATGGGACATATCGAACTTGCTGTTCCTGTGGCGCACATTTGGTTTTATAAAACAATCCCTTCCCGTATCAGTTACCTTCTTGGTATTTCGCCAAAAGTGGTACAGAGAGTTCTTTACTATGAGTCCTATACGGTAATTGAGCCCAAGGATACCCCATTGAAAAAAGGTGAGCTGGTCAGTGAAGCCGAGTTTTTAAAACTGTCCCTTGAATATCCTGATGGCTTTGTTGCGAAGATGGGAGCAGAGGCTATATTTGATCTTCTCATTGGACTGGATCTCGATGAAATATCAGCGAAACTAAAATCGTACCTTAAGATCGAAACATCTATTGCAAAGAGAAAGTCTATCCTTAAAAGGTTAAAAATTACCGAGGCTTTCCGATTGTCAAAGAACAAGCCGGAATGGATGATTCTTAGAGGTCTACCGGTTATTCCTCCTGATTTAAGGCCACTTGTTCCACTTGAGGGAGGTCGCTTTGCCACGTCTGATTTGAATGATCTTTACAGACGGGTTATTACAAGAAATAATAGATTGAAGAACCTGATTGAAATAAAGGCACCTGATATTATTCTCCGAAATGAGAAACGTATGCTACAGGAAGCAGTTGATGCATTGCTCGATAATACGAGACGATCGCGTCCGATTAAGGGTAGGGGAAACAGACCCTTGAAATCCCTTTCAGATGCTTTGAAAGGAAAGCAGGGAAGATTCAGACAGAACTTGTTGGGAAAACGCACTGACTACTCAGGAAGGTCAGTTATTGTTGTTGATCCCACTTTAAGATTGGAGCAGTGTGGGCTTCCAAAAATAATGGCGCTTGAGCTTTTCAAGCCATTTATCATTAGAAAACTTGAGCAGCGTGGATATGCACAGAGCGTAAAGGGAGCAAAACGATTATTATACAAGAAATCCCCTGAAGTCTGGAATATACTTGAGGAGATTGTGACAGACCATCCTGTTCTTTTGAACCGAGCTCCAACATTGCACCGTCTTGGTATTCAGGCATTCAATCCTGTGCTTGTTGAAGGAAAGGCGATACGTATCCATCCCCTTGTTTGTGTACCTTATAATGCAGATTTTGATGGTGACCAGATGGCTGTTCATATTCCGCTTTCCTTTGAAGCCCAGCTGGAATCTGTATTACTCATGCTCTCATCGAATAATATCCTTTCGCCAGCAAACGGGAAGCCTCTGGTTTCGCCCACTCAGGAAATTGTTGTGGGTTGCTACTATCTTACAAAAGAAAAGGAGAATGGAAAGGGTGAAAACAAGGCATTTTCAGATGCTGCATCCGTAAGTCACGCGATTGAAAGCGGTGCACTTGATCTCCATTCAAAGATTATAACCTATATTGATGGAAAACGGATAGAGACAACAGCCGGGAGGATGCTTTTTAATGAGATTACCCCTGAAGGTATTCCCTTTGTTAATACGGTTATGGATAAGGGAAAACTTGCAGAACTTGTCACTCAATGTTTCTGGATTTGTGGGAACAGGGCATCCGTTGAGTTCCTCGATAGATTAAAGGAGCTTGGGTTTGAGTATGCAACGCGGTCAGGATTGACGATTGGTATTGATGATATTATTACACCACCAGAAAAACAGGGAATCATTCAGCATGTTGTAACGGATATTAAGAAGGAGCAGAGCAACTATGAGAAGGGAATAATCACCGATAGTGAGCGTTACAATCGAATAATCGATTTATGGACAGATGCTATTGAATCGGTGGAGAACGTGCTTATTACACAGATGAGTAAGGATAGGGAAGGTTTTAATCCAATTTACATAATGAGCCATTCAGGAGCAAAGGGCTCAACAGAACAGGTGCGGCAGCTCGGAGGTATGAGAGGGCTGATGACAAGACCGCAAAAGAAAATAACCGGGCAGATTGGTGAGATTATTGAAACGCCGATTCTCAATAATTTTAAAGAAGGGTTAACGGTACTTGAGTATTTCATTTCCACTCATGGTTCAAGAAAGGGGCTTACCGACACTGCTCTCAAGACAGCTGAGGCTGGATATCTTACTCGAAGACTCGTGGATGTTGCGCAGGATGTTATTATTACCGAGGAGGACTGTAATGCGGTGCTCGGTTTGGATATCACGGCACTCAAAGAGGGAGAAAAGGTTATTGAACCATTGAGCGATAGAATAGAGGGAAGATTTGTTCTTGAAGATGTGATACATCCATTTACCAATGAAGTTATGATTAAAGCAGATGAAGAAGTAACGAGCGAGAAAGCAAAAGAGATCGAAAAATCAGGAATTCAGTTGGTAAAGATCCGTTCTGTTCTTACCTGCGAAGCGAAACGGGGACTGTGTAGAAAATGTTACGGAAGGAATCTTAGTACAGGGAATCTTATTGAAATCGGTGAAGCCATTGGTGTTATAGCAGCTCAAAGTATTGGTGAGCCAGGAACTCAGCTTACGTTAAAGACATTCCACATAGGGGGAACTGCAACAAGGATATCAGAACAGTCTGAAATTGAATCGCCATATGGTGGAAAAATCACGTATAAGGATTTACGATACTGTACTAATACAGATAATGAAAAGGTTGTTATATCAAGAAATGGTTATATTGTTATTCAGGATAAGCAGGAGAAGAAGAAAACGAAAATGAAGGTACCGTATGGTGCCATTATGAAGGTTAATAGCGGTGTTACAATAGAAAATGAAGATATTGTGTTCTCCCTTGACCCATACAGTACTGTAATCATCTGTGAGCAAGAGGGAAAGATTAAGTTCATAGACATTATTGAAAATGTTACCATGGTTGAAGAACTCGATACGCGTACTCAACGAAGGCAGCAGGTTATTGTTGAATCAAGAGAAAAAGGGAAAATGTTCCATCCGCAAATTGATATCATTGACAAGAACGGAAAAAACGTTGTGGGATATTCTATTCCTATTGGTGCGTATTTGCTCGTGAGAAAGGGTAAGAAGGTGTACAAGGGCGATGTGCTTGCGAAAATACCGAAAGAGATAAGGAAGACGAGAGATATAACAGGAGGATTGCCGAGAGTTGCTGAATTGTTTGAATCTCGTATTCCAGGCAATGCAGCGATAATCTCTGAGATTGATGGAACGATCAGGTTTGGCCCGATAAAACGTGGGGAGCGTACGATTTTTATTGTGAGCGAAACCAAAGATGAGCGGGAATACAAAATACCGTATGGAAGACATCTCATTGTTCACGATGGTGAAAAGGTGCAGGCAAGTGATAAGTTATGCGATGGACCAATAAATCCTCACGATATCCTTGCCATTAAAGGCACTGTTGCAGCAATGGAATATTTGAGAAATGAAATCCAGGAAGTATACCGATTACAGGGTGTGAAGATAGATGACAAACACATAGGTGTTATCGTACGGCAAATGCTCCAGAAGGTCTTGATTGATAATCCTGGGAATACAGGTTTTATTGAAGGTGATTTTGTTGAGAAATGGCGAGTCAATGAGGAGAATAGAAAGATAATGCAGGAAGGCGGCAAACCGGCTGTCTTCAAACCGTTACTCCTGGGAATAACAAAGGCAGCGATAAGCACCGAGAGCTTCATTTCAGCGGCATCGTTCCAGGAAACGACACGTGTTCTTACAGATGCTGCCGTTCGGGGCAAGAGGGATGATCTGTTAGGTTTGAAGGAAAATGTTATTGTTGGAAACCTCATTCCGGCGGGAACAGGAATCAGGAAATATATTGATATGGAATTGGTGGTGGAAGAGGAGGAAACCAAAGAAGAAGAGGCTATTGAAGACGAATCGGAGTTGGTAGGAGAGGATGTACGCTCAGAAGGAAGTGTTGCGCAGAAGTAAAGGAGGAAGGATATGCCAACCATTAATCAGTTAGTGAGAAAAGGAAGGAAACAAGCGGCGAAGCGAAGAAAGACACCCGCATTGATTGAATGCCCGCAGAGGAGAGGTGTCTGTACGAGGGTGTATACAACAACACCGAAGAAGCCGAATTCAGCTTTAAGAAAGGTTGCAAGGGTACGATTAACCAGCGGTTTCGAGGTTACCTGTTATATTCCCGGGGAAGGGCATAATCTCCAGGAACACTCGATTGTCCTTGTGAGAGGAGGAAGGGTAAAGGATCTGCCAGGTGTTCGGTATCATATCATTCGTGGTGTTCTCGATGCTGGTGGTGTGGAGGGAAGAAAACAGGGAAGATCACGTTACGGAACGAAGAAAACAAAGAAAACGGTTATTGCTGAGTAGCATAAGGCATGGGAGAGTAAGGAGGAATAATGCCAAGAAGGAGGAGACCCGAAAAAAGAACGATTGCGCCTGATCCACGGCACAACAGTTTGCTGGTTGCGGGACTGATTAATAATATGATGAAGAGTGGGAAGAAAAGCATCTCAGAAAAAATAGTTGAGGGTGCTATTGAGATTATTGGCGACAAGACAGGAAAAAACGGGGTAGGTATACTTGAGAAGGCAATACAAAATGTTTTGCCGAAAGTGGAAGTTCGTCCGAGAAGAGTTGGAGGGGCAACTTATCAGGTTCCAATGGAGGTGCGACAGGATAGGCGCACAACTCTTGCAATTCGGTGGATTGTTACTGCAGCCAGGTCACGAAGTGGACATTCAATGAAAGAGAAATTGGCGATGGAACTTATTGATGCGAGTAATAATCAGGGTGTTGCAATAAAGAGAAAGGAAGATACACACAAAATGGCGGAGGCAAATAAGGCTTTTGCCCACTTTAGATGGTAAGGCAATCGAGTGTCAGTGTGTAGATAAACGAAAAAAACGGTGAACAAGTTTCCGCAGGCTTAAGCCTGCGATTGCTTGTTTAAAACGTTTGGGTACTCAGTTTACAGATGAAAGAATATTCTCTTAAACAGATACGGAACATTGGAATAATGGCTCATATCGATGCGGGGAAGACGACAACCACGGAACGCATTCTTTTCTATACGGGAAAAGTTCACAGGGTGGGAGAGGTGGATGAGGGATCAGCTACAATGGATTGGATGGATCAGGAACGAGAACGGGGGATTACCATAACATCTGCTGCAACAACGTGCATCTGGAAGGAAACACAGATTAATATTATTGATACTCCAGGTCATGTTGATTTTACGGCTGAAGTTGAACGCTCCCTCATGGTTCTTGATGGGGCAATTGTCGTGTTCAGTGCAGTTGAAGGCGTAGAGCCACAATCTGAAACTATCTGGCGACAGGCAGATAAGTACACTATACCACGGATTTGTTTTGTAAACAAAATGGATCGAACAGGAGCTGATTTTTATAGAACAACAGAAATGATGAAGGAACGATTATCAGGGGTTCCGGTGTTGATTCAGATCCCTTTCGGAAAGGAAGAGACATTTGAGGGTATTATTGACCTCATTCGAATGAAAGTCGTGAAGTGGGAGAAAGAGCATTGGGGTCTCAATTGCTATGAAGAGGAAATACCGGAGAACCTACATGAGATAGCGCACCATTATCGAGATATTATGATAGAAAAGCTCAGCGATTTCGATGAAATTATTACAAAAAAGTTTATAGAAGAAACAGAGATCACCACAGATGAAATTCTTCACGCTTTAAGAGCAGCAACGCTGAAAAACAGTATACAACCCGTACTCTGTGGATCCGCTCTCAAAAATAAAGGTATTCAAAAGATTATGGATGCCGTGATAGATTTTCTCCCTTCCCCGCTTGATATTCCACCAATTGAAGGAATGAATCCCGAGACAGGAAAACAAGAAAAACGATTTCCAGATAAAGAAGGACCCTTCTCAGCAATTGTTTTCAAGATAGCTACAGATGTGCATGTCGGGAAATTAGCATTTGTACGGGCTTACTCTGGTACGATAAAAACAGGGAAAGCTGTTTACAATTCAAAACTGAAAAAGCATGAACGGATAAACCGTATTCTCCTTATGCATGCAAACAAACGGACACAAATTGACCAACTAACGTGCGGTAACATTGCAGCATTTGTTGGGCTGAAGGAAGCGCGCACGGGACATACGCTCTCCATGAAAGAGCATCCCATTACCTTTCAATCTCCCACGTTTCCCCTTCCGGTAATATCTGTTGCTATTGAGCCAACATCTCAGAAGGATTCCCTTAAGTTAGATACAACACTACAGGCATTACATGATGAAGATCCCACATTTAAGGTGAAATTTGATGAGGAAACCGGACAGAGGATTATATCAGGGATGGGTGAGCTTCATCTTGAGATTCTTCTTACGCGAATGATACGTGAGTTCGGTGTCAAAGCGCATGTTGGCAATCCTCAGGTTGCGTACAAAGAAACCATTAGAAAAACCATGGTTAGTGAAGAGAAATTTGTCCGGCAAACGGGCGGCAAAGGTCTTTATGCACATGTAAAACTCCAGATTGAACCTCTCGGGCGAGAAGGAGGTTTTGTCTTTGAAAATAAATCGAAGTATGGTGTCATCCCCAAGGAGTTTATTGCTGCGATAGAGAAAGGAATTATTGAGGCGATGGAGAATGGTGTCCTTACCGGTTTTCCTGTAATAGACATTAAAGCAACGCTTTTAGATGGGTCATTTCATCCTGTTGATTCATCAGATATTGCTTTTATGAGAGCAAGCTCGATTGCTTTTTACAAGGCAACAGAAAATGCTTCTCCGGTACTTTTAGAGCCAATCATGAAATTAGAGATTGTTTCTCCCGAAGCATACACGGGAGAGATCATGAAGGACATACAGGGCAGAAGAGCTCAAGTTCTCGGGATGAATCACAGGGAAGGCTGCAGAATTATTGATGTTCTTGTACCTCTTGCAGAGATGTTCGGTTACGCTACAACCCTCCGTTCTCTTTCACAAGGCAGAGCAACGAGCTCAATGGAATTCAGCAACTATGATTTTGTTCCTGATAATCTCCAGGAAATTATCCTGCGCAAGATCCGCGGATATTAGAAGCAACATACCCAGTTAACTTTGTAAAATCAAAAACTTGCAGTATTTTCTCGTAGCAGGTAACAGGTGTTACATTGAGAAAAATTTCACAAAAAAGTGTTGACAATTAAAATTATTTACTATACAGTACTAAAATTGTAGTGAATGGAGGTGCGTTGAGGAAAAAGATCGAAGCAGCAATTTTGGTGGGTGGAAAAAGCAAAAGAATCGGGACAAACAAAGCATTCTTACATTTTAAGAATTCATGTATGCTGGATGCAGTTCATTCCAGGCTTCGTTGCGTTTTTGATGAGATTTTTCTTGTTGCGAATGCACGCTTTCCCTGTAACAATGTCAACATTCGGTGTATCAGCGATGTCTTTCCGGAAAAGGGGCCGCTGGGTGGAATTTATACTGCACTTGAGCATGCGGATTCCGATTATGTATTTGTTTTTGCTTGCGATATGCCATTCCTCAGCACCCAACTCATTACCTGGATGATCGACAGGATAGAGGGTTCATATGATGTGGTGGCTCCTTTTTTTCGTGGACGTGCAGAGCCATTACATGCTCTCTACAGTAAAAGCGTAGCAGGGAAAATAAAAAATGCTATCA
>CBDUQV010000026.1:0-15071 GCA_965369615.1 uncultured bacterium
AGATCCTTTTTCTTCTTTCGTCTGATTGTGTAGTAGGTTGCCCTTTTATCTATTGGTGCCCAGCCAATTTTCGCATGAGAATTATTATCCTCAAATGAGAACTCGATGAGGTTTTCGTTCTTTTTTTCGCAATATGATGGAAAAACCGAGCCATCAAAAGGGATTCTTCCTGTTGTGAGGAGTTGTATCGATCTTGCATCAAGCGGAATTCCCGTATACTCTTCAATGCTGAATTCATCGATTGCTCCTTTCAATGGTCCATCCATAAGCGTAGAGAAAACGGAGAAGCTATCGTTCATCACAATCACCTGAGCCAGAAGCATGCCAAAAAAACCGTACAGATTTAATCCCCACTTTTTAGGGGTTTGAGAATAGAAGATAGAGAAATTACCGCTAAAACTATCACCTTCTCTCTGGATCTCAAAACTTCCATTTCCGGAGAGATTGTCCACCTGAAACTGAACAGCATAGTCAGCTATAAAGGCATTGTATGCTCCATCGTCACAGGTGCCAACGATCGCTTTCTTTGCACATCCTGAAAGAATGAGCAGGGCAGTGAAAACAAAATAGACGATCTTCATTCTTTGCATCATTCGTTTCTGCTACTTGATCTTGATAACCTTTCGTGAGGGGATGTATTCATCATCAACATGCATTCTGATGAAATAGATACCTGAGGAAATAACGCATCCCTCCTCATTCTTGCCGTTCCATACAAATGAATGTGTTCCTTGACTGCACATTCCCTGATGCACGATTTTGACCAAACGGCCATCGATGCTCCAGACGTCGATCGTTATAGATTTGGATTTCGGCAGTACACAATTAATTGTTACATCTTTGCTGAAAACCGATTGCTGGACTCGAAGTGAATATTCGTAGGGTGCTTTTTCCTCATCAAGTGAGATGCCAACGGCATCGCTACTCCTTCTAAAACTGAGTCCGAGATCCGCAAGAAGGATCTCATTTGGTGTTGCGCGAAGCTCAACGGGGAGGAAGTCCAGAGTATCAACATCATAAGTCTGTCCACCATCTGATGAGCGGATAAACAGGGGAAAATATCCGCCTGCCCAGGTTGAAATATAGATATCGTTTCCACCGGGGGTTCTCATGCTGTAATTCCCTCCTTGTATGCCGGCGAGGTTCGTGAGGGTGCCTGAGAGGTCGATGCTCCCGAGCGAATCACCTGAGCCGGTTCCCCGAATAACGTAGAGCAGATGATTCTCAGGATTATATGACATCTCAAGGATTGGGAGGCAAAACGAAAGCGGTTGCCATGTTTCTCCCTTATCGAAACTCACATACAAGGTGGTATCCGCTGCGGCAAATACGGTATCGGTTCCAGCAAGGGGTGTATAATGGACATCATAGAGTATGGTGTCCCAATCAGCCCCACAATTTGTGGATTTCATAAGCACAGGTATTGTGTCGGATGGGGTGTAGATCGAGAGAAGCCGCGAGGAATCCGTGGGTGAAACCCACAGGCTTAAGTGTGTATCCCCGGGACCCGATGGAGGCATTGGCACGGTATCCATGGGAGTCCAGGACTGACCACCATCCATACTGCGGAAAAACGAGAAGAAGAGCGTATCGGTTAAAGAGAATTCACCACCGAAACCGGCAAGGTACACGATATCAGGATTACCGGGGTAAACCTCAATGGCATTATTGAGGATCGAATAGGGGCAATATGATTTCTGCCAGGTAAGTCCGCCGTTTGTAGTCTTAAAGACAGGTGTGCTGTAAATTGATTTGGTGTAGAATGTCCTGCCCACACATTCTGTTACATATCCTCCCGCGAGCGAATAGGCGAAATGCGCTCTGAGATTGGTATTCACGCTTGACCAGGTGAAACCATACGTTGTCGATTTATACACTCCATCGCCAGCGGTGCCGGAATAGTATGTTCCACCGCTGCCGATTTCAACGTCTGAGAACGATACCGTTGAATCAACGCGGAAGAACTGCCAACCCACCGCAGGAAAATTGACTCCTTTAAATATTCCCGGGGGAAACATATTGGTGACCATGACGGTATCGCTATCTGAGAATTCAACATCAAATGGCAGGATAAGTCCAGCCACGACCGCACCCGGCAACCAATCCCATGTATTTCCGCCGTCAGATGAGTAGAGTGGGCCTGCTCCAGGGGCATCGAATCCACTGCTTACAAAGATCTCATTTCCATTGTATGGGTTAACTTCAATATCAGCAAAACCGAAGTATGGGAACGAGCTACTTTGCTCAAAGATCCTTGTCCAACTTGCACCCATATCGGTCGACTTTAGTATGACGCTCGTGTCCTGACTTGCTCCGGTGTACCTCGTTCCATAATATATGATGCTATCATTCGATGGGTCAAACCTGATGCAAAAGAATTTTTCATGATTAAAGATCGTATCGATCAGCGTCCAGGTAAACCCGCAATCAGCAGAGCGGTAAATGGCATGAGCATCTGAGATACCGGTATGATCCGATAGATACACGATATTGTTGACCTGTTCCGATAGTCCATCAATGTCAAAAAACGAGGTTGAGCTGGGATACCAGTTATTGCCGCCATCCGGCGTATAAAACAGAGAGTCATTTCTCACTGCAAGGGCAGTGTCCGGAGCGGTATAGAGCACGATATCCGGAAAGCTGTACCGAAAATCCTGAACAAGTATCCAGGAGTTACCATCAACCGTTCGCCAGAGATGCCCGCCATCAGAGATTGCAAGAGCAAGATTGTTATTTGCTGGATCAATACCGATCCTCCACATAGTGCCCGCTTCTGGACCAACCCAATCCCAGGTGAAATCGGTTCTTCCCTCGTTGAATGAATGTACCGGAATATTGCAGCGCTGGGGAGATGGGATCAATGGAAATCCAGCAAACGCAATGGAAATAGTGATACATACACTAATGGAAATAAAAACAAAAAATCGCTTCATTCTTAACTCCCTCCAAAGGATTACATCGATTTAATGATTAAATATCTCACGATCAAACGAAGCTATCTGATAAGCATTACCTTTTCACAAAAAGTAAATCCGCTCTCAGGGATTTCCATCCTGATGAAGTAGATTCCATGGGGCAATTGCCTGCCGCCATCACTGGTACCATTCCAGGCAATAAGATGCTGTCCTTGCTGCAGGACCCCATTTACCAGGCGTTTTACTTTTCTGCCGCAAATATCATAAACCGTTACCTTTGCCTGTGTGCTTTGTTCTATTCCCAGAAGGATATTTGTCGTATGCTGCATGGGTGAAGGATAAACCGAAAGGTTGTAGGATACAGGCTCAATAAATTCAATCTCTTTCTTTCCCGTGATATGGTCACCTTCTATATTAACATCATCCACGTAAATGCCTTCAGCGATGTCATCATTATCTGAAATAAAGGAGAAACAAAGCTGCACTTGTTCACCAGGTGGGATATAGGAAAGGTCGTATTCTTCGCAAAACCAATCATTCCAGATGATGAGTGTTGAATCAAGCGCCCCGCCACTTCCTATGAAATCAAGTGTATCATATTGGGATTGGCGTTTAATAATGACATATAAACCATCGGTTCCATAGTTTGTAAACTCATACCATTGCCAGAATGTAAGCCGAGTATTCGGTCCTATGTGAAAGGGAATGCTCCACAGGCTGTCGTTTGAATTCGATTCGTATGTATGAGATGATTCAATGCCACAGTACCAGCTGTAGTTTCCTGAATGTTTTCTGTACGAAGACAGGTGCCAGTTGTCGGTTTGACCTGCATGGGTCCATTGTGATGTGCCTGACTCCATATCATCTGAAAAACCAAAATGACCAATAGCTACAATCAATGAACCTGGAAAAACATAACTTTCGGTGGTTGAGATACTATGGTTAATGAGACTCATGTGTGGGTCAGGGCATGAAGCGGAAATGGAAAACGAGAGCATTCCCGATGCTGAATTTTCCGGAGGAATGGATGCCCAGGATTGATTTCCACCGCCGGTGATTGACAAATAAGGATCAGGAGCGGTGAAGGTGCAGTTGACATCGTAACCGTAGCCATATCCCCCGTTCATAAGGGAATAGTAGATATCTACCGATTCTCCGGGTTCAAGGATGCCGTTATTGTTCTCGTCGTTCAGGCTGTCACTGCGCACGAAGAGAACCGGTTTTGCGATAATATGACTTGTAAAGCTATTCCAGGTTCCTTCAATCGATGTGGCGAGCAAGTTCAGTTTTGCCACATCACCGTTTTCGCAGTTTGATGCGATAGAAATGGACATCGTGCACTGGATAGAGGTCTGCGGACCAACCGTTCCAGAATACACATGAACACTATCAAGGAGTGTTACAAATGCATCATCGGTGCTGAGCAGAACAGTAGGATTCGTTACATTCTGTGTCCCAAAATTTTCCATTTCCAAAAACAGGTATGCGCTTTCACCGGGGTTGAGTAATCCATCATTGTTGCCAGAAATATCGTCCTGGATCGTATGGGTGAGGTATGCAAGATAGGGACCCAGTAGTTTTGCGTAGACTGAATCAACATGTGGCAGAAAATTCCCAGCTGTTACGGTAATGGTAACCATTCCCGGTGTGGAGACAGTGATTGTTGTTTTGAATTCACCTAAAACATTCGTATAACCTCTCTCATACATATCCGTAGCATTCATAAGACAGACAAGTGCATCTTCCACCGGCAAACCATTACCATCCCGAACAATGACCGTAACATCCATGCCATTCTGGAACGTGTCAGGATAGAAAACAGAGAGCTGCCCCGGAATATCGGTCCAGACGGGCATTTCAGGGTCTCCGAGCAGGTTCAATTGATACTGGTGCCATCGGTAAACATTTTCCTGTCTTGAGCGGGAAATGTAGAATGCCTTATCCATGGAAAGTGCGCTGCCAAGGTTATTCAAACCTTTGCACAGCAGCATATTATAGAATGTAGCATCGAATCTATCGGAGTATCCGAATCGAGGGTTGCCAGGAGAACCCCATCCGTACCGTGAATGGCCAATAAATGCCACACCACCGCCATTTGGATTATTAACGAAGTGCTCGGCGATTGAATTGTAATCAAAGGCAGCAGCCCAGCAGCCAATGGAATAGAGGATACCCTGTCGGTCGCCATTGACCAGGTTATCCATATCAGAATTCCACAGGTGGTCATCGCCAATAGCCATTACTGTATACCAGGCATGACCGCTGTGGTTATTAAGGTTCTGACCAGCATTGAGTGCTGCCATGCAGGTATTCCAGTTCAAGTTGTCATAAGGGTCTTCATAAAGTTTGGTAAAATCAAATCTATCAGGGATGTATAGACTGTCTATCAGCTCCTTTGACAGGGCGCCATTTGTATAGGGATTATCCCAGAGAACCATTGCAAAGAAGAGTATATTTAATTCATAATCCAGCGGCGGGTTTTTTTCGTACGTTAGAATTTTGTTGACGAATGTGGTTACCTGTGTTGGAGATGATACAGGTGCCCTGCCAACAAATAAATCAGGATAGAGGTCTACAGAATCTGCAATTTCACCAAATGGTCCTGTTCCATTATAGTTCCAATCTCCATCAAGGTCAGCATAGTAAAGGTCAGCTCTTAGACTGTCTTCATCGATCTGATAATATGCCTCGCATGTCATGGCATAGGCAATGCGTGAAGGAATGATATTATCATCACCACCTAAGAGAATCCAGATGGTGCCCCAGTTTGCGTTTGCATCTATTATGAAATTCCTGATTCTCTCCTGATTATCAACTCCCGGGCAATTGTTATATATTGAATCAGTTGTTACAATGTGTGCCCGCACGCCCTTTTGTGTTTTCCAATCACAGAGGGGTTGGAAGTACGATGCAAAAGCAGATGATGTTATGACAACATAGTCAATGGTAGAATCAGCATCAACAACATAAGATAAATCGTAATCGACAGTTTGGTTTTCGCAGATAGATTGCAATGCTTTGTTGAGAGCATTTCGCGCAGGGGCGGAGATTTTTCTTGCTGCAGTTTCTTTCATTCCGGTTGTGTAGTTAATGGTGAATGTTATCTCGCTTATTCGATTGATTTTTTTCTCTGCCGGAATATACTGGAAAGGATATATATTGATGCTTACAATCCTGTAACCGAAAAAGTTTCCTGTTGCCCCGATTTCGATACACTGTTCCGGATACGGTTTCAGGCTGCCGTAGATAGCAGGATTGGAATTGACCCACGGTGCTGGTTCGAAATTATGAAATGGTGTATTCAGGATGGATGGTTTCTGAACAGGAAAAATATCGAATGTTCCCTGTATCATCTCACTGCGCTGTGAAATAATTTCCAGATCCGTTACGCTTGCGTTCGAAGGAATAATGTAATGTTTTGTTATAATGGGAAGTTGAGGGCTTCCGGGGATTGCGGTAAGGTCAGCTCCCGGGAGGGTTATCACATCATAACCTTTTGCTCTGGTGACTGCAGGCATCTCGTCGAAGCGAATGGTTTCAACGATACCCGCATATGAAAATGTTACACAAAGAAGAAGCAGAATACAGCAATACATCGAGTTTTTCATTTTTCCCTCCTGCACAATATTACTGCTGGATTAAAAGTTGTTTCAAACACCATATAATGAATAATAATAGTCATTTACAAAAAAGTCAAGACAAAAACTTGCCATCAGGAGTGTTGAGTTTTTAAGAAGGGAGGTGTTTTATTTGGAATTTTTGGAGGGCGTTTTGGTTCAACAAAGATGGTTTTTTCGTTTATAAGAAGAACTTTGCCTGGTCCAAGTTTTTTTGATTTTCTTACATATCTGCGCTCGGTATAACTCACCGGTACGATGGTTGAGTGTTTTGCTTTACTGTAGTATGCTGCGATCTTTGCTGCATCATGAATATCTTCTCTGGAGAGGGTACCATCATTTATCAAGACAGTATGGCTCCCCGGCGCTTCACGTACATGGAAGAATATGTCCAGTTTTTTTGCGACTCCAAAAGTGAGCAGATCATTCTCCTTTTTGTTTCTTCCAACAAGAACAACCTTTCCACTCTGAGTGCAAAATGTTCTGAATCTTTTTGCCCCGGTTTGCGGTTTTCCTTTGAGTGGTTTTTGGGGCAGAACGGTTTCCTTCAATTTCTGTAGCTCCTGGGATTCTGCTCTGTCGATAGAAATATGCAGGCGCTCCAGGAATTTTATTTCCGAGCGTATATGGTCGAGACGTTTTGTGATTATCTCCGCGCTTCTTTTTGCCTTACGTGCTTTTTTAAAATATGCTTCGGCATTTTTTACCGCCGATTTCGCTGGATCAAGTTGAATAGCTATAACTTCTTGTTCATGGTACGGATCGGTTACTTTCAGAAGTTTTTGCCCTCTTTTGATTCTTGGGATATGGACAAGGATAAGTTCGCCCTTCCTCCGAAACTCCTTGCTCATGTGAACCGTTTTCTGGTCCTCATTCAGTTTTAATCGAGTCTTTTTTGCACTTTTAATCTTTTTTGTTACCGCTTTTTTAATTTTATCCCTTGTTTCCTCAAGTGCAATAGAGTCGTACAATACGGTAAGTGCATCGCTGAAAGATTTAGTTGTCTGCGCTGCAGTTGAGAGTTGAAAAGGAGAAATAAAAAGGGGATGCTTATGTTGGTAAACAAGATATGGCTTTGGTTTTGTTAGTATTTTATGAAATACATTTCTGATGGTTGTATCATCATCATTGCTGAGGAGTTCACTGAGCCAGGCAGGGGGTTTTCTGAATCGTTGTTTCAATTCTTTTTCCAGCTTTTTTGAATTGATGATGATTTCAAGTTCTTTTTCTGGCTCAAGTTGGAATAATTCATCGAATGTCCTCTCACCGAACCTGTATGTTGTTTCTTTTTTCTTTGTTTTTAATTTTCTCAATTGGGCAAGAACCATTGATCCAGAGTCAAGCAGAAAAATGTTTGAAGATGGACCGGTAAGCTCGAAAATGAGATAATGTGATACATCTGCTCTCTCTTCCTTGAAATGAATGCAGAAGATTCTGTCCAATCCAAATTGCTTTATGCTTTGTACCGTTTGGTGTTTGAGAAGGTTTTCAAAAGAATGTTTTTTGAGATTCTGCATTCCTTCCACGGGGAGCAAACAAACCCTATAGAAAGAAGGATGTATAGATGCAAGAAGGGTATGCTTTGAGAATACAATGAGAAGGTTATTTTCACTATCCTGTCTTACGACCCTGACCTTTTTCCCCAACAGAACATTGAATTCTTTGAGAAGGCAGTACAGCAGGATACTGTCGAAATAGGGGTTACTATACTTCATGGTAATTCAAAATCCCCCACACTTTTGTTTTTCGTACGGGGGATAGGTGGAAATCAAATTGTAGTCCGTATAGTTTGCGTTATTGAGCTTTTCGACGGTGTCTTTTCCTGCGAATGAGCAGGGCAATGATAATCCAGATAATTGCAATGATGATAAAGAGAGGAATGAGAATGATAATGAACCATATAATACCGAAGAAGAACTTAATTGCAATTTGAAAAGCCCGAATGAAGCCTTCCTTTATACCAATTGTTTCGATTATCGGAATGGTCCTGTTGTAAAGAGTAATATGTATTCGCGCATAGTCAGTTTTGCTGTCCAGATACCGTAATCTTCCTTCCAGTCTTTCGATTTCCTCTCCCACCCGTTCGATTTCTCGTTCTACTTCAAGTACTTCCTTGACCCTGTATGCTTTTCTGAGAAGGTCAAAGAGTCTTTCACGGACTTTCCGCTTGTTCCTAAGTCGTGCTTGAATGTCATAGTATTCTTCGGTAACATCCTCTTCGCTTATGCTCTTCGATTCAATATCTCCGATGGCTTTTATTTCATCAAGGACTGTCATGAAATGTTTTGGGGGAATTTTAATTTCAATCAGCGCTTCCTCCCTCTCTTCCCATTTTGAAGTTGATGAATTAACAATTATCCCATCGTATTTCTTGGCAAGAAGAAGGGCTCTATCGTAGGCTTCTTTAACTTCTGGAGAACGAATGGTAACATACGCTGTCCTGACAATTTTCTCTTCTATTCTTATAGCATCTGCCAGCATTTCTCCTGATCCTGAAGCATATTCAGCGTCATAACCCGCAGTTGCAACGTCTCCTTCAAGAGCAATTCCTCTTTCGGCTCGTTTTTTGGAAAGACTACCCTTCGGGGCAAGATCCATATCGAAAGATTCTTTACACCCAGCGATAATCAGCAGTAGTATGATTATGAATAATAATTTTTTCATAATACCTCCTTTGTTTGTTTCTCTTATTTACCCCGGAGAGCAATAATTATTCCCTCCCAGAATGATTTTCTGGATGCAGATGAAATGTGCGGGATTACTACAGGATTATTTAAAGTACCCTTATTTATGTAAGATCAGAGGCATCCGCCGCCGAAACCTCCTCCCATTCCGCCACAACCTCCTCCCATTCCGCCACAGCCTCCACCGCTGGATTTATACGTGATGCCAAAGGAAATCTTCAGAAGATGATGCGGTCCTCCAAACTCTTCGCCAAGGTTTGCTAAATTGAGTGAATATTGGGTGTCGACGACTATTCTGAAGTCATACGTTCTGAAGGCAATCAGACCTGCGTTGAGGTTCAGTCCCAGCCCATTTGATGCTTCAGCAACAAGATTTCGCTCAAATCCAGACTCATCAGGGAGTTTTTTCGCAAGCATCAGGTGTCTCATTCCCATGCCACCCCCCGCGTAGGGGCAGAAATCGCTTTTCGTAAAGAGATAGAAAATTGATATTTCAGGATATATGCCTTCTGCAGCAGTTACGATTGTATCCGTTGAGCTTAAATGTGTGGTAAAAGGAGAAGTAATCAGTCCGAATTGCACTTCGACGATGAATTTCTCGGTTTCATACCAGAGAAGGGCATCATAGCACATGAGAGATTTTGCATCAGCATAAGAACCTCCCAGAGGCATTCCCCAGCCAAACTTTCCTCCTGCCGTATAAAATGAGGTACGACGCCGTGGTTCTTTTGCTTCTTCCTCGAGGATTGCGCCGACTTCCGCTGTTTTTTCGACCTTCTTACCTGTTACGATTGCCTTGGCAAGGCGCTTGGAAACGATGTCAAGGTCTTCAGCGCTTGTCGCAGAAACCCTATCCTGAAAAATTAGTTGTTTCGTGGATACTTTTACAACATTTGCAGCCACGATGTACTTTTCGCCGAGTTTTGATATAGTTCCGTAAACGACTTTCTCTGCATTAATCTTATCTCCGATTTCCAATGCGCAGTCTTTATCATCGCAGTCAACCGGACCACCAATAATTTTTTCTACCTTATCCTTTTCGATGAGCGTAAATTTCTTGTATGATGACAGGTCAGCACGAAGCAGTGTTATTGCCGCATCAACCAATGCGGGATCAACACCAATAGGTTTGAAATCCAGCACGGCAATTGTTTCTGCTGAAATCGCAAAAGGTATGAATGCGAAAAACACGATTAAAATAATTGGTCCGATACCTTTCATTCTGCCTCCTTGTTTATTTCGTTATTCAGTTTTATCAGAGTACCGTACAATAGAAAAGGAATAATGTCAATAGTTTTTATCACCAGCACTATTATCACTATCGCACAACTGCAAGCTTCCTTATTGATGTTGTATAGCCAGTGCGGAGAAGGATGATATAAATTCCTGCGTCGATCGTTTGTGATTGACTATCCTTTCCATCCCAGGTTGCTGCACCTTCTGCCGGGGTTGTGTATCTTCCCGGAGTCAGGTAATCACCAAGCCCGATCTCTGTTACTTTAATGCCTGACAGTGTATAAATATAAATTGTTCCACCGAGACCCTGGTTCATTATGTTGAATGGAATGACAACATGAGCGTGTTTATCCGGATTGAAGGGATTTGGATAGCTTGGCAGGAGTTCATCATCTTCGAAGGGCTGCACTTGTGGTGGTTCGTAATTTATGGCATTCCAGATATGAGCGATGCCCCAGCCGAGTGTATCATTGGGAGAGCCATGCAAGCTCGCTGTTGAAGTGAGTACATCTCTTAATTTCATCGGTGCCCAATCCGGGTGTGCCTGCAGGATCAAGGCACATCCTCCTGCAAGCAGCGCTGTTGAAATTGATGTTCCCTGCCCGGTAACATAAGGCATTTGCTCAGCAGTATCCGGTGCTTCCGGATCGTATCCTGGGTTTACGTGATATCCTGTCCAGGAACCGCATACATCGGGTTTTCGTCTGCCATCGTATGTTGGGCCAATTATGGAACCATATCCCGTTCCATTTATCCATATCCATGCCCATTCCCAACGCTCTGTTTCATAATTAAAGTCCACTGCACCGGCTGAGATAACACTATCAGCGTCAGCCGGCGCTACAATCATCGTATCCGGTCTGTCCGTAGAATTGCTTGATTTAACATTTCCCATTGCTGTTACAACTACAATACCTTTGCTTACCGCTAAATCCGCAGCCCGGGTAATAATTGTTGAATCTCCGTTCATGTCCTCGTAGGTGTAATTGCCGGTGTCTTGGGGGAATTTTCTATAACCGAGTGAGCTTGAAATAATATCGACACCGCCTCTATCAGCTCCGCACGTATCTGCCCATTCAGCAGCTGCAACCCAGAAGTCCTCCTCAAGATGTATTTCTTTGTCAATCTCTTCAGTCTTTGCAAGCGCAAATTCCGCATTGAAAGCAGGACCGATCAGTTCATTATCCTTAAACCCTCCAATGAGTGAGAGCATTGAGGTTCCATGGTCAATTTGTCCTGGCGGATCGCCCAATTCGGGTCCGACGATCGTGTCAAGTGTATCTTTATAAAAGGTTCCTATAAAATCGTACGTATCAATTATGTTTCTGCTTACGGCTCCCAGTGCCTCGAACCGTGTGGAGTCAACCCAGAAACCCGTATCAAATATACCAATCCTCACTCCTTCTCCAAAATAACCGTGATTGTGCGCAATATCAATTGCTATGAGAGAATCTTGCGTTTTTGAGTTGCCATAATTGAATTCATAGGTTTCCAAAATCCCCATGGTTTTAATTGGCTCCCTGCGTTCCCTGTAAGGTTCCGGTTGTACATAAAATTTTTCAACCCTCTCAATTTTTCGAGTGAAACGTAACTCCCCTACTGTTTTGATCTGGCTTCTGGTGGCGGTAAAACTTGCTGCATTGAACCATTTTGAAATGATTCTTCGCTTAAGACCGAGCAATTCAATCGTTTCTATGTATTCTGAATGAACGGGCAAATCAGTGAAGTCGACGATCTGTGCTTTCCCTGTCTTCTCCCTTCGTTTTCGTCTTCGCTCACTCATCCTGTTCTCTATTACGCTCAGGCATTCCTTATACGTTTCTTCACTGAGCATTCCCTTATCAGTGAAGAAGACCCAGATGTTGATTTCCTCATTGATCTCCATTCTTTCAAGCGAACGGGAAAGCCGTCTGCCGATTTTATTTTCTAATGGTGGTTTGTACAATTCGGATGCATTGAGCAATATTGCTGTGATAATGAGTATGAAAGAAATGATCATTGGTTTTCTCATATTTCCTCCTGAACGATAATTCGCAAATGAATGACTATTTCAGCACGATATGTTTTGTGGCATCATAGCATAGATGATAATAAAGTTCAAGAAAAAAAGTAAGCTTTCTGTTTGAATTGGAAAACTGTGGTTACAGACATGAGAATAGATCACTCAGATTTTGCTTGCAAATAAAAAGAAGAGTTGTTATGATAAACAGTGAACTTCAACAGGGGTTACGTATGAAAAAAGTTTCTTTTATCTTTATTGTTTTTCTCTGCGCTCGTACGGTCTTCTCTTTGCCTTTATGGGAGACAGAGGATTTCGTACGTGCGGAGTTTGGTAGAAGGGGTACATCAGTTTTTTTCATGGGAATACCGGATAAGGGAGCTGAATGGCAGCGGTGGAGTTATGTGCACCAGTTGTTTAAAACCTGCAAGTTCATTCGCGGATTGCAGGTTGCCGATTCTCTCTCGCCGGATTTTGGCGGGATGATAGAAGGTGAAAATGCGATGAATGTTATTGAGACCGATAATACACAGGAGGCAATCTGGGTCTGGTCGCGATACCGGGAAATTACCGGTGATACTCTCTATGATCTGAATGTGAGGAGAGCATGGACGTATGTACTTGCTCATCCCGCCTACAATGAAGAGGGTGGAGAAAGCAATTACTACAGGGTCTGGAATTGCGGTCTTGCGCTCTTTGCGGAGAACATATACCGGGAAACCACCGGTGATTCAAGTTACTTTGGATATGCTGATAGTTGCATCGGATATATATTCCATCATCGGTTGCCATTCACCGGTGTAAGCGGTTACTATGCAAGGCTGCATCCCAAAACAACGGCGCTTGCAGCCGGAATGCTTTACCAGTATGGAAAGAAAAACAGCGTACCTGAATGCATTGATACTGCACTTGTTTATGCCGAGCGGGTCATTGAATGGATTGAAGATAATCCAGGACAGAACATCAATGATGAAATCTGGGCAATGTCGGGAGGTACCTGTATATGGGGAATATGCCGCTCTGCTTTTGAACATGATTCGCTGCGGGGACGTGATTGGCTCTACACATATCTGCGATTTATGAAATACCTTTCGCCGCTCGGCCAGTGGAACAACTCATGGAATATCTGGTATGCAAATGCCTACAATTTTTCTGGACGAATTATGAAAAAATACCGTTATACCCTGTACCACCACAACCTTACGGACAGCCTTCTTGTGCAGGATAAGGACAACGATGGTGGTGTTCCGCCAACAAAGGGAGATTCACAGAACGGTGATCACAGCTGGGTTTCAAGTTACATGGTCTTTATGGGTTTTGAGGGATTAATGGATTCTATAAAAGACTTTGATACAGGCGTAATGAGGATTGTGGTACCAACAGGAAAGCACATTTTCCTTCCGCATGATACTATCGATGTGAAACTGCTGTGTGCAAACTATGGACTACGGACATTGAACAGCGTTCCTGTTTCCATGAGTGCTCCTTTTAGTTTTGATTCAATCGTTTCGCTTCCTCTTGGTGTTGTTGATACCATAACATTCCACACACAATGGGTTGCTCCTGATACAGGAAGTTACACCTTTCGTGCATACACACAGCACTTAAATGATGAAAGGGCATTGAATGATACCTCGGAAGCAACGTTCAGGATACGACCAATGCGTATTGTCAACGGTGTGGTAAACGATAAATTTACCAGTAATCCTATCAGGGCAGATCTCTCTTTCACTGTTTGTGGGGATTCTAACAATACCTTCACTGCGAGTGCAACTACCGATAGTATTACTGGTGAATACACGGTTGTGCTTTTTGATTCCATCTTTTGCATTGAGGTTCAGCCGGAGCTCCCCTATCCGATTACCTATCATGACAGTGCTGTTGTTACCCCTGACACCGTCGCAGGTTTTGATTTCCACATTGATGCAGCAACGTTACTGCTGGTTAATAGAGATGTTAACGCATACTACAGTCAGTACTACACCCATAACCTCGATTCCCTTGAAGTAACGTATGTTCTCTGGGAGGTACAGAATCAAGGTCTTCCTCCTTTTACCGTTATGGATGCATTTGCTACAAGAAGCATTATCTGGTTCAGCGGTGATACTGAATTCATCACCATTACCCCGGAAGAGCAGGACAGTCTTATTGCTTTCTTGAATGAAGGTGGAAATCTCTTCCTGACCGGGCAGAATATTGCCGGAGAATTGGGTGGCTCGATCCTTCTGAATGACTATGTCCATGCGGACTTTATCTCAAATACGAACGCAAACATTCTGCTCGGCATTGTTGGGGATACCATTGGCAATGGACTTAACGTTTATATAGTGGGAGGTGAGCCAAATAATCAGATCTCTCAGGAGATCCTTGTGCCACTCAGCGGGGCGGATTCGGTATTCAGGTATCTCGGTGGAGGTCCGGGCGTCGTGAGATACGACGGGGGTTTGTACAAAACCGTTCTTTTTGGATTTGGATTTGAGGCAATAAACAGTGTTGGTGCATTTGCTTCACGCCGCACCGTAATGCAGAAGGTGCTTAACTGGTTCGGAATTGAAACTGGTGTCGAGGAGATTCCAAGGAAAGCGGTTGTGAAACCCACTCTTTCAGTGTATCCCAATCC
>CBDUQV010000027.1:0-15005 GCA_965369615.1 uncultured bacterium
CGTCAACCTCAATTTCAGCAATTTGATCGAGTTCAAGGTCAACGATATCACTTTCGTCAACATCACATTCAACCTCCATATTTGCCAAATCTGACAAAACCATAAGAACAGTACCAGGATTATTCATCGTGCCGGTTACCACGATCTCCCCTTCCTCAACGTTGAGACGAGTAACAACACCATCGAGGGGGCTTCGGATAATCGTCTTTTCCAGATTTTCCAGAGCGTTCTTCAGATTTGCTCTTCTCTCATCAACTGCCAGCTTTGCCATCGTGTATTCTGTTTTACCTGCTTCATACTCTTCCCTGGAAATAAGAGATTTCTCGAAGAGCTTCTGTTTTCTTTCAAAAGTCGAACGTTTTAATTCATAATGTGCTTTTGCTGAAAGCAGTGAACTCCGGGCAATCTCAACAGCAGCCTCTTCACGAGTACGTTCGAGTTCTGCAACAATCTGCGCCATCTTGACCTGATCACCGTCTTCGACGTTAAGTTTGATCAATTTTCCCATAATATCCGAACTGATGTTTACCTCATTCTTTGGACTTACTCTGCCTGGCGCTGAGACTACTGATCGTATTTTACCCCTTTCTGCCTTCTGAACTTTAACCTCCACAATTTTTCCCTTGAATTTCATATTAAGCAAAACAACAATGAGAATAACAATAACAATTCCTGCACCTATAAATATTTTCTTCTTCATTCTTCAAGCTCCTCTATTAATTCTATTGATCACAGAGTACTCAGAGAACACAGATGTCAAATCTGAGAACTCTACGTTCTCTGCGGTAATGCATGTGGTTTTCATTCTAAACCACAAAATTGAGAATTCTACGCCATCTAATTGCTTGCCAAATTTTAAAGAATGGCACAGTTTTTTCCCATGAGAAGAACAGTATTAAAGGCTTTCCATATACAGCTCTCGTATCAAGCGGACCCCAGAATCGGGAATCATCAGAATTATCCCTGTTATCTCCCATAACAAAGATATGTCCTTCTGGAACGACAATAGGACCAAAGTTATCACGACAGAATCCACCAACAAAGCGAAACTCACCTTTTGCCCAATCCCGCTGGTACATATCCTGATCAATGCTTGGCAGCGGTGGAAATTCTCGCGGGTCCCTATGCATTGCATACTCCTCAAATAGCTTTCTTCCATTTACATAAACATCCTTGTGTATGACTTCAACAGTATCCCCTGCAACTCCAATACAGCGCTTGACAAAGTACTTCTTAGCATACGGTGAAATAAAGATCAGTATCTCACCATGATCTGGCTCACGGAATTTGAAAATGCTCTTCTTGGTAAATGGAATGTGTATACCGTAGAGCATTTTATTACCCAGAAGAAAATCACCTACAAGCAATGTGTCCTCCATAGAACCTGTTGGAATCATATACGATTGAATGAAAAATGTTCTTATGAACATTGCAATCACAAAAGCCCAGAGAATGGATTCGACCCACTCGCGTAATTTCGATTTTTCCCGGACCCCTTCATTCTTTGATGTCCCCTTTTTCCTAAATTTCTTTTTCATTACTTCTCAACTCCTTTACAATTCTCTTTTCTTCTCATTACTCTACAATACTCTTCCCCAGCAAATGCTTTACATAGAGTGAAGTCAGTAATAGGTCGAAATATGATGATATCTTAGTCACCTGCGCTTGTTCATAATCCTGTTCAGCATCGATCAATTCAATGATGGTTGCAGCACCCAGATTGAACTTTTCCTGTACCATCCGATAACTCAATTCTGCTTTTTCAAGATTCTTCTCCGCAAGTGAACGCGTCTGCTTTGCCTCTTCAATTGCGAGCAGCGCTTTCTTCAGTTCTATTCCCTTCCTTGAAATAACATCATCCAACTCTATTTCTCTTATCCGCAATAATGCTCTGCTCTGTTTCACATTCGCTACCCTTGAAAAACCGGTAAACAGAGGTATGGAAATAGTTGCCCCGATACTCCAGGAATCATGGTTGTCCCACTCTTCTCTTGACAGTGTAAATGTGTCGCCTGAATAACCATAGCTTCCAGACAGGATAACCTTGGGAAAATATTTACAGTATGACGAACGCAGTTTGGATTTTCCGCTTGCAACCGATATCCGCTCTGTCTCTATTTCAGGATTATTGTGATAAACTTCTTCAAGTAATGAATCATACTGTGCAATACTGTGCAGTTCAAACGCAAATGTATCTTCCTTTGCGTCAAGTTCGGTCTCAAGCTCCAATCCAATGGCAAACGCAAGATTAGCTCTGGCAAGTTCAGACTCCTTACCGGCCCTTAGCAAATCCAACTCTGACTGGTTCTTAATCACTTCTGCTCGGAGCAGATCGATCTTTGAGATTGTTCCGATATCGTACATCAATTTTGATTTCTGAAGATTCCCATCACTTTCGCGAAAAGCCAATCCTTTTACATTCATCAGCTTCTTCTTTTTTACAAAATCAAAAAAGTAACCTGCCACCATAAATTCTATCTCGCTCACTGTTGCATTGTATAATGACATGTTCTTTTTCACTTCATTTCTTGAAGTCTGTATGTTAAAAAGAGTGGACAGGTCAAATACTGACTGGCTCAGTGAAATATTTGTTGAATACATATCAGTATATGGATCTGTACCAAATGCTGTGGAATTCCGTGTCACAGAACTTCTCGCATTGATATACGGAAGCATCTCAGCGTAACTGAGAAGATTGCTTGCTTGGGATAAAGAAATACTCTCCTTGCTTTTTCTTATCGTAAGATTCTTCCTGAGAGCCATCTCCACACATTCATGCAACGTATACGTATTACCCATAAGCAGATGGGAGCAAAGAAATACGGAACAAAAAACAATAACATATACTGAGTGTTTTCTCTTACTCATTGGTATCAATGATTATTTTTTGCATCTGCGGCCTTCATCCCCCACAATAACCCCGTCCCGTATGTATACAATTCTCTCAGTGAAATCCGCTATCTCTTTCTCGTGGGTTACAACAATGACTGTTTTTCCTTTTTCATGCAAGTCCGCAAAGAGCCTCATAATCTCCAGTCCTGTTTTCGTATCAAGATTACCGGTCGGTTCATCTGCAAGAATCACCATCGGATCGTTCACCAGTGCACGAGCTACAGCAACTCTCTGTCTTTCTCCTCCGGAGAGCTCACTGGGTTTGTGTCTCGCTCTATCACTGAGTCCTACTTCTGACAAAACAGTGATTACGCGTTCCAGTCTCTGCTTTCGTCCAGTACCCGCATAGACAAGCGGGAGCTCCACGTTATACAGGCATGTCTGCCTGGCAATAAGATTAAATGTTTGAAAGACAAAACCCATGTTTTTATTTCGTATCTTCGAGAGCTCATCATCATTAAGCGTTGTAACATCTTTATTGTCAAGCATATATCTGCCTTCAGTAGGTTTATCAAGACATCCTATGATGTGCATCAGTGTGGACTTTCCACTCCCGGAACGACCCATAATGGAAAGAAACTCTCCGCTCTCAATAGAGAGAGAAATACCATTGAGTGCCCTGACCTCAACCTTTCCCATTGGATAAATCTTTTTAACATCGGTTAACTCTATCATAGTTATCTTATTGTAATAACGTCTTTTACAAAAAAAGGTTTCAAGAATCTGAGCTTTCCGCTAAAATCCAATACCTTTCGGAAGAACAGAACTCACAATGAGTACGATAATAAGCCACAATACCCAGAGACCAAAAATAATGGAAAAGGACTTCTTCCTGTCAACTCTATATATCACCGAACAACCAAGAGCTATAAGGCAAAGCTGCCATATCGTGAAAATATCTATTCTTGAAAGAACTTTGAAAAGGGGGGATTTGAAATCCATATTGGGGACAACAAGTGCAAGACTGGTGAAAACATGCGTGTTTTTCTTAATGAGCATCATCATCGTCTTTAGAATAACTTCCGGGATTCCCGTAAGATACGAATAACTCACAACCGCAAGCATCTTCTTGAACGGCGTTCTACTCCCGGAGATGAGGAATATCAGCATAAGGATGCCAGCATGAGCAAAAAGCAATATGAACGAAAAGATGACAATCGCAATGGGAGTTTGGATATAGGGTCCAACTCCTTCGAGCCGTTCAAGTGCTTTCTCCTTATACTCCTCAGGTAATTGATCCATTTCCATAATTGTCTCTGCTCTATCAGGAAGAATTACTTTCGGCAATGCAATCATGGTCATGATGAGAACAACAACAACTGTTACCACGATGGGAATAATCCAATCCGGCTTCTCGTTCAGTGCTTTGAACGTTTCCATCGGACTGAAATAGAGATTCAATAATTTTTTCATCTTTCCGCCTTCCCGTTCATAACCCATTGCATTCAAGCTTTATGTAGAAATATACTATCACAGAGAGAAAAAGAAGTCAAGAACATTCACCACATTGAGAAAACAATGAAATCATTTTCAATCCTCCCATTTTCTCTTGACAGGTAGAGGTAATAATGCTATACGGGAACATATGAAATCACTCAAGTGCCGCACTTGCGGATTTGAAAATCAAGAAGGAATGAAATTCTGTGGTAATTGCGGCAAACCGCTCATAGATCTTGAGAAACATGGCGAACGGAAAATTATCTCCATCCTGTATGTTGATATCGCTGGATTTACATCGATTTCGGAAACAATGGATGCCGAAAATGTTCAAGAAATGCTCAATACAATCTTCGAAAATATCTCCTATAGCATAAATAAATACGGAGGAACGGTTCATAAATATATTGGAGATGAGGTTATGGCGCTTTTCGGCGCACCCATAACCTATGAAAACCATGCGGAAAGGGCCGCACAGGCAGCGCTTGAGATAAACAAATCGATAAAAGATGTAACCGCAATGATAAATCTTTCGATAAAATTGCATATTGCATTGCATTCTGGGGAAGTCGTTTTCGGAAAGGTTGGTTCAGAAGAAATTCACGACTACACGGTCATTGGAGATACGGTTAACATCGCATCACGTCTTGAGAAAATTGCTCCTGTTGACGCGATATTGGTCAGTCAAGCATTCAAGGATAGAACAGAACACGCCTTTGTATATGAATCTTTCGGAGAAATCGCGGTCAAAGGAAAGAGCCTCCCGATTACGTGTTATCTTCTGAAAAGTTCAAGAACAACGAGAAAGAAGATACGGGGGATCAATGAAGTGGAGACTCCGCTTTTAGGAAGAGAACAGGAAATGGCATTCCTTGCAGATACATTGCAGGAAATACGCGAAAAGAAATTGCTCCAGCTGGTAGTACTGAAAGGACAGCCCGGTATAGGTAAATCAAGACTGTTCCGTGAATTTGCAAAAGTAATCAACAAGGAAGCGAACCTTCTCTTCGAAACACGTTCACTTCCCTTTGGACAAGAAGAGCTCCATCCATTCAAGCAGCTGGTCAGAAATATAACATCTGTTACCGCTGATATGCAGGAAGAGGATGCAAAAAAGAATATTGAAGCGTTCCTCACAAGCTATTTTGGAACAGCAGATATTGGAATCACTGATTTTCTTGATATTATCCTTGATCTCACATCGGTTAAGGAGCTTGAACTCAAACCAAAGCGAAAACAGCAAATTATGTACTACATGCTTGAAAATCTATTTAAGAAACTTGCGGAGAAGAAAACCCTGGTTATTGCTTTTGAAGACTTTCACTGGGCTGAATCCTCTTCCCTCCTTCTCCTGCGACATCTTATCGACTTCCTGCAGGACATCCCCATTCTCTTTTTGCTTATCACGAGACCATTGCTCAAGGATAACCCTATCAATGATTTCCTAACCATATACAGCGATCAGATCTTCTCGTCGGTTTTGGATTTGAAACCCCTTGATAAGAGCTCATCTTTTAAACTCATTTCCAATTTGCTTTCAATAGATAGAATACCGTCTGATGTAAAGGAAAAAATTGTCAAGAGAGGAGAAGGAAATCCTCTCTTTATCGAGGAATTAATCAAGGTCCTTATGGAGAAGAAACTTATATATAAGGAAGGCGATAATTGGAAGGCAAACAAAGACATTGAAGTTTTTGATATTCCCCAGACGATCAATGAAATCGTTATGGGTAGAGTTGATCTGCTTGAAACAATGGAAAAACAGATACTCCAGTATGCTTCTGTTATTGGAAGAATTTTCTGGGACAAACCCATACGCGAAGCGCTCAATCAAACTATGGTTCATGAGCTCTCCTCATTATCGAATAAAGGATTTGTGCAGCGCAAAGTTGAGTCCATATTCGAAGACGCAAAAGAATACATCTTCAGTCACATTCTCATACAGGAATCAATATACTCAAGTATTCTCAAAAGGGTAAGAAAGAATACTCATGCAGAATTTGCTCAATGGCTCGAACTCAATTATCCTGAAATGAAAAATGTAATTTCCAATCTACTCGCTTTTCACTTCGAAAAAGGTGAATCATGGGAGAAAGCCGGTTATTACTCTATTGAGAGTGGAAGGGAAGCTTCCAGCAATTACAACAATAAAGAAGCTCTCAAACAATTTAACCGGGCTCTCAGAATCCTCACCGAACACAAACCACATTCAAAGCACTTCCATAGACTGTACAAAAGCATGGGAAAGTTATACTCAAGAATTGGCAGCAATGAAGAAGCAGAGAAGAACTTGCAAAGAGCGTTGGAACTCGCATCAAGTACTGCCGATAAATTCTCCATTGAACAATCTCTTTCCAATTTGTACCAGAAAATGAGTCTTTACGAAAAAGCCAGGGAAAAACTGCACCTTGCAAAATCGTATCTTACTCAAAAAATCTCCAAGGAAGCAATTGACATATTATTTGATGAGGTCTGGCTCCACTACCTTGCTGGCGATATAAAACAAGCACTCAAACTGCTTGATGATTTCGAAAAAATCTATAAAAAACTCGAAACACAATTAAGCGAAAAAGAGAGGGAAAATCTCCTTGCTCAATCCTACAATAAACGCGCAATAATCCTGAACTATTCAGGGAACCTTCAAGACGCACTGAAATACTATACGAAAGCACTGGACATATACGAAAAAAACAACTCCCGTTCAGGAATGGCAGCAGTGTACAATAATTGTGCCGGCATTTATCATAGCCTGGGGGAATGCTCAAAAGCCATTGATATGTATGAGAAATCCCAGAAGCTCGACGAGAAGACCGGTAATAAATTAGGAACTGCAATAGGATACAATAACCTGGCGGAAATGTATATTTTTCTCAACGATATTGAAAAAGCTGAGGATTATCTCAAGAGATACTACGATCTAAACATGAAAATTCACAACAAACTCGGTTTTGGTTATGCATATCTCAATTATGGAATAATCTCCGAGAATAAAAATAATTATAGAAAGGCGCTCGATTACTATAAAAGGGCTCTTTCCACATTTGAGGAAATTAAGAGCGCCCGATTGGCTACGGATGCCCATGAATCACTCGCCTGGCTCTTTTATCATATGCATGACTTTGATGCTTCAAAAACACATATTGCAAAGGTATCAGAATATCTGATGAAAGCAGAAATCCCTGACCTTAAAGCATCTTTATTGAGATTACAGGGGAAATTCTGTACTGAAGAGAATAATTATCAAAAAGCCGAAGAACTCCTCAATTGCTCATATTCGCTTTACAGGGATATGGCAAATACAGCAGCACTTGTTCAGCTCAATACTGATTTTATGGATCTGTATACAAAACAAGGTAAACATGAAAAGGCATCGCAGTTTAAGGAAAAGGGAAAACGATTGGTCGAGGAAATACTGAGAGGAATTGAGGAAATGGAACTTCAACAATGCTTTACTGAGAAAGAAGATGTGCAGAAGTTACTGAATTGATTGCTACACCTTACTTGATTTCCTTTTTACCCTTATCTTTTTCTGGATCAGTTACAGGAGTAAGCGCTTTTTCAACCTGCTTCTGGATGTCTGTGTTAATTTCATCAGTGAGCGCCCCACCAGTCCAGTTAAATTCCTCTTCCACAATGCCAGCATTCTTGTACGCCTCTTCCTGCATCTTCATCCATTCAGCCATCAAATCCTCCCACGCCTTCTTGACATCAGGATTGCTGTTCATAAATGTTGAATCAGACATCTGGCTGAGATCCTGATCCACTTTGTATTTGGCAACAAACTCCTTTATCATATCAGAATACTTCGTCATTGCCTCATTGAGCGCTTTTGAAGCCTTGATGTACGATTCCATTTGAGTGATGGTAATTTTTCCATCAGAAGGAGGAGTAAATGGTTTCACTTCTGGTGGTTTTTCTGGTTTCTCTGCACAACCAAAACCGAGACCCAAGGCTAAAATGAATAAATAGATACAGGCTTTTCTCATCATCATCTCCTTATTTAGTCTGTTTTTTTACTTCCTCCTTCACGTGCTCCTTCTCTGTTGTCTTTTTTTTCTTGGTTCCGTTTCCGTTACCATTGGAGCGCCTCTTGTAATCAGTCTGATAGAATCCAGAACCCTTGAATATAAAACCTCCACTCGGAACGATAAGCTTCTCCAGCTTCCCCCCACATTCCGGACACTTACGCTTAGTTATTGAAATGTGGTGAAATATCTCAAATATTTTCTTGCATTTTCCGCACTTGTATTCGTATGTTGGCATTGCTCTTATGGCTCAGTTTGTGTTACATCAATACATACCACCACCATACCCACCACCAGGAGGCATTGGTGGCATCTTGTCTTCTTTTTCGGGCTCCTCGGTTACCATTGCTTCTGTTGTTATCAGCAATGATGCAATACTTGCTGCATTCTGCAGGGCAATGCGGGTCACCTTTGTTGGATCAATGATTCCTGCATCATACATATCCTCGAAGTTACCTGTGTTTACATTGTAGCCAATGCTCTTTGATTTTGATTTTGCAGTTTCAACAATAACAGACCCTTCTTCACCCGCATTGTTAGCAAGCTGTCTCATTGGTTCCTCTAAAGCCCTCCTTATAATATTTATACCAATTTGCTCTTCAGGATTATCAAGCTTCATCTTCCCAAGGATAGGAATGACTCTCAGGTACGCAACACCGCCACCAGGTACGATACCCTCTTCAGCGGCTGCTTTTGTAGCATGCAGGGCATCTTCCACCCTCGCCTTCCTCTCCTTCATCTCCACTTCGGTTGCTGCACCAACATTAATCACAGCAACGCCACCTGATAATTTCGCCAGTCTTTCCTGGAGTTTTTCCTTATCGTAATCAGAAGTTGTCTCATCAATCTGCAGTTTGATCTGAGAAATCCGCGCCTGTATGTCATCTTTTTTTCCAAGACCCTCGATGATCGTTGTATTATCTTTGTCAATTTTGATCGTCTTCGCTTTTCCAAGGTCTGAGACCATTGCATTCTCAATCTTCATTCCAGCATCCTCTGATATGACGCGTCCACCTGTCAACACGGCAATATCTTGAAGCATTTCCTTCCTTCGATCACCATAACCAGGGGCTTTCACTGCTGCAGTATTAAGCGTGCCCCTCAGCTTGTTAACAACCAACGTTGCCAGTGCTTCTCCTTCGATGTCTTCCGCAATAATGAGCAGCGGCTTGCCTTGCTGTGCAACCTTTTCGAGCAGAGGAAGCAGATCCTTCATGGTACTGATTTTTTTGTCGTATATGAGGATAAAAGGATTGTCCAGTTCTGTTTCCATTTTGTCAGGATTCGTAATGAAATAGGGAGAAATGTATCCTCTATCAAATTGCATCCCCTCAACGATCTCAAGCTCCATCTTAAGACCTTTTCCCTCTTCAACAGTGATAACACCATCTTTCCCGGCTTTGTCCATCGCGTCAGAAATAATATCTCCAATGGTTTCATCATTGTTTGCTGAAATAGTGCCAACCTGGCTAATCTCCTTCTTTGACTTTGTTTCCTTTGAGAGTTTCTTCAACTCTTCAACAACCTTATCCACCGCTTTCTCAATTCCAATTCGGATCGCCATTGGATTTGCCCCAGCCGTAACATTCTTAAGTCCCTCGCGGAATATTGCCTGCGCCAGGACCGTCGCGGTTGTCGTTCCATCACCAGCAACATCGCTTGTCTTGGAAGCAACCTCATTAACCATCTGGGCACCCATATTCTCAAAGGGGTCTTTCAATTCAATCTCTTTTGCTACAGTAACACCATCCTTGGTAATGGTGGGTGCTCCAAATTTCTTATCAAGAGCTACGTTTCTGCCTTTCGGTCCAAGAGTAACCTTGACAGCATTGGCAAGTTTGTCAACACCTTTCTGTATTGCCCTCCTTGCTTCGTCTGAATAAAGAATCTGTTTAGCTGCCATACTCATTCCTCCTTTTCTCTTCTATCTTTCTGGACTATTCAATAATCGCAAGAATATCTTCTTCACTCATTATAAGATATTCCTCACCATCGATCTCAATTTCAGTCCCCGCATACTTTCCAAAGAGTATCTTGTTGCCTTTTTTAACCTGCATTGGATCTTCGTCCTTACCTGTTTTGGCAACCTCAATTACCGTTCCTTTTTGCGGTTTCTCTTTTACGGTATCAGGAATAATAATACTCCCTTTTTTCATGTCCTCTTCGATACGCTTCACAAGGACCTTTCGATTAATCGGTCTAATCTTCATAAACACTTCCTCCTTCCCTTAATGTGTAAATAAATAATTTCACTCTTGTTACATACAAAAATGTGCAAAAACACACAGTACTATAATCGCAAATTCCAGTTTTGTCAAGATTTTTTTGAAAAATATTTAAGCCTTCTTTTCCTAAGTTGCTATTTTTGTATCCTTACGCTACACCCTCCCGTTGCAAATCCAGAAAAAGATGCCCGTTGTGCAAAAAAAACCTTCCTAATCAGAAAAAATGGTGGGCGGAACCAGACTTGAACTGGCGACTTCCTGCTTGTAAGGCAGGCACTCTCACCAACTGAGCTATCCGCCCGAATCTGCGGAATCATACGGTGAAATCCCCAAAAAGTCAAGCACAAAATGAGCCACCCCATCAACCACAGTGAGCACATGCAACTGCAAGTTAAAAGGAAAAAGTGAAAAGTGAAATCTGAAGTCTTGATGCTATTAGCTCTTTACTGTTTTCTTTTTGCTGCAGATTCAATCGGAATCTATCAGTGAAAATCTGTGGCTGTGAAGAGGAGAGGTATGAGGGTGTATCGGTGTATCGGTGTATGGGTGTATCGGTGTATCGGGGAAAAGGCAAATCTCCTGGGATTCTTTTGAAATTCCCTTTGAGGAGTTCTTCTGGTGGTGGGTGGAGGAAAATCAGTGATAATTCTGTGATAATCTGTGGCGTCTTTTGATGTTTCTTTTTTTCTTGACTTTTGACCTTTTTCCATTATAAATGTAACCGTATGAAGTATAATAAGGTAGACCAAATGCTGCTCAAGCGACTCGGTGATATGGTAGATCCAAAATACCTCATCACTGACAGAAATGACCTCGTTCCTTATTCAAAGGATGAAACATCGGACGCCCAGGCATTCCCTGAGGTAGTAGTGAAACCGGAAAACACAAAGCAAGTATCTGAAATCATGAAACTTGCGAATGAATTCCTCGTACCGGTAACACCACGGGGGCTCGGGACCGGGGTGAGCGGCGGCGCACTCCCCATACGGGGAGGCATACTCCTGAGCCTTGAGCGGTTCACGAAGATCATCGAGATCGATAAGGGAAATATGGTTGCTATTGTTGAACCGGGAGTCATTACCGGAAACCTCCAGCAAGCAGTTGAAAAAGAAGGCCTTTTCTATCCACCTGATCCAGCAAGTCTTGATAGCTGCAGTATTGGCGGCAATGTCGCTGAATGTGCAGGGGGTCCCCGAGCGGTTAAGTATGGAACAACAAGGGACTATATACGGGGATTGGAAGCCGTGCTTCCAACCGGTGAAATACTGAATCTCGGCGGAAAAATCCACAAGAACGCAACCGGCTACCACATCATAGGGATCATCATCGGCTCCGAGGGTACACTTGCCATCGTTACCAGGATCATCCTCAAACTCCTTCCGCTTCCGAAATATCGTGTAGACCTGCTCGTTCCGTTCAAGGATTTTCACACCGCAAGTACTGCTATTGCGCGCATCTTTGAGACATCGATCGTGCCGGTCAACATTGAATTCATGGAGCATAAAGCGATCACCGCCTTGAAGGCTTACCTAAAAGAAGATTTTCCCTACTCGGACGCGGGTGCACACCTTCTGGTAGGAGTGGACGGAAGCACGAAGGAGACGGTCGAAAAGGAGTACGAAACCATTGGCGAAGTGTGTCTGAACGAGGGCGCCATTGATGTCTTCGTTGCAGAAACGCCGCAAAACAAGGAACGGCTCTGGAAGGCACGGCGTTCACTCCATGATGCATTGGAACAGAGGAGCCGCGTAATGGAGCGGGAGGATGTTGTCGTACCGGTCGCCACAATTCCCGAGCTCCTTGATTTCGTACACCAGCTTGCAGAGGAAACCGGACTTGAGATCGTGCCTTTCGGCCATGCCGGTGATGGCAATGTGCATATCAATATCCTGAAGAAGGACCTCCCCGACGATGAATGGAAGAAGAGAAATGGAGAGGCGGTCGGAAAACTACTACGCAAGGTCGTTGCGCTGGGTGGCATGATTTCGGGTGAGCACGGCATCGGCACAGTAAAAAAGCCTTTTCTTCCCCTTTCCCTGAGCAAAGAAGAGATCGAGCTTGCGAAAAGAATAAAGCAGGCTTTCGATCCCCATGCCATTCTGAATCCAGGGAAAATATTCTAACGTCATTTTGCGCCAATGGTCCAGAGCAAAGCATCTATTTCATCAGAATATTGCAGGATGGGTAATGCCCTTCTGAGAAGCTTGAACGTATATTTCCCCTGAGCCCGTTCACGCTGTGAAATACTTTTCAGTGAATTCCATTGACAATCCTCCGTAATTGTGCTATACGCATCCCAATTAAGTGGATGAATAATGAGTATTCTGGAGGTATTATGGATATTCTTGAAAAGGTAAAAAAAGACAATGTAAAATTTGTAACTCTACAATTTACTGACCTACTTGGTGTTGTAAAGGAAGTCATCATACCAATAAAAGAATTAGAGGATACCCTTAAACATGGTATCTGGTTTGATGGTTCATCGGTAGAAGGTTTTGCGAGAATTCAGGAAAGCGACCTCTTCTTGAAACCCGATACATCCACGTATTCTATCGTCCCCTGGCTCACGGAAAATGGAAAAACCGCCCGTTTCATATGCGATATCTACACACCAAATGGAGAGCCATTCGAAGATGACCCAAGATATGTACTCAAGAAAACAATAACTGAAGCCGCGGAGAGAGGATTTGAGTTCAATATAGGAACGGAGATGGAGTTCTATCTTTTCAGAAAAAATGAAGCATGTCAAACGATTCCCATCGATTTTGGTAGCTACTTTGACCTGTCATCTCATGAGGGTTATCGTGTTATCAAAGCCATAATTACAGCACTCAAAAATTTTGGCATCAATGTTGAAACCTCACACCATGAAGTTGGTCGGGGACAGTATGAAATAGACTTCAGCTATGGACCGGTTCTCCAGATTGCGGACAAATTATTAACGCTAAAATTTACGGTAAAAAAAATAGCACAAATGCACAATCTCCACGCAACCTTTATGCCAAAACCGGTGGAAGGTGCTGCCGGCTCTGGCATGCATTGCCATCAAAGCATCTTCGATAGCACATCACGGAAAAACCTCTTTTTTGATGAGCATGACAAATACAGCCTGTCTCAGATCGCATACAGTTTTATTGCAGCTCAGATGAAGTATATTAAAGAGATGTGTGCAGTTCTATGTCCCACGGTTAATTCATACAAACGGCTTGTCTCTGGTTACGAGGCACCTGTCTATATTGTCTGGGCTGGTATGAACAGATCGGCGCTGATACGGGTACCACACTGGTTTCAGCAGAAACAGGAAGCTGCCAGAATTGAATTGCGCTGTGCTGATCCAACCTGCAATCCCTATCTCGCCTTCGCCGTTATGCTCAGGGCAGGGCTTGAAGGCGTTAAGAACAACCTCAAACCACCAGCCCCATTGGAAGACAATGTCTTTCAGTTCGACGATGAATATCTTGCAAGCAAGAATATTGAGACATTACCAACATCTCTCACCGAAGCGCTAAATGCAATGGAAAAGAGTGATTTCCTGCAGCATGCATTGGGAAAGCATCTCTTTAAAAAATACATTGCTATTAAAGCAAAAGAGTGGAATGAATTCAAGAATAAGGTAACTCAGTGGGAGATCAAGAAGTATCTTGATATATATTAATTGCCGGTCTTTGCAGTTACTCCCTCCATTCTCTCAAACGAGCATGGGGGTTTTAAATTCTCAATGAAAAATCTTGACAAATAACGGAGTGCATTGTATGCTGAAGTAGTATTAGGCTCTATTTATCCCTGCAAAGGAGCAATCCTGACATGCAAAGAGAAAAACGGTTAACCAGGCAGATAAGCGGATTGGGCGTTTTCTCTATCTGCGCTGGCGCCATGATAAGTTCGGGACTCTTCATTCTTCCCGGTCTCGTGTTCGCAAAAGTAGGTCCAGCCGTCATCCTGGCTTATATCATCGCAGGGATCCTTGTTCTTCCGGCACTATTTGCCAAAGCCGAGCTTACCACCGCCATGCCCAGGGCAGGCGGCAGCTATTTTTTTATTGAGCGGAGTATGGGATCGGCTGCAGGAACCATTGGTGGTTTTGCAAGCTGGTTTTCGCTCAGTCTCAAGAGTGCTTTTGCTCTTGTTGGTATCGGCGCATTTGCAACACTTCTAAATCCGGGTCTGTCCGCACTGGAAATCAAATTCATCGCAGCAGTTTTCTGCCTTGTATTTGTTGTCATTAATCTTGTAAGTGTTAAGGTATCCAGCAAAATACAGATACTCCTTGTTGCAGTACTCATCGGGCTATTGATTCTCTATATTATGCGTGGCTCAATGATTCTCGATGTGAGCCGATATCAGCAAACGGTTCCCGTTACCTTCCATAAGCTCTTTGCCGCTGCTGGCATTGTCTTTATATCATTCGGAGGATTGACAAAAATAA
>CBDUQV010000028.1:0-14939 GCA_965369615.1 uncultured bacterium
TTTGCAAAATGTATTAATTTTCCCATCAAAAAAGAAGGTGAAATACCTATCTCGAAACGGTCCAGATTATGAAGAGCAGGTTTGCTGCATTAAGGCCAACCTGCAGGAATTCTATCCATCCCTTAATTTCTGAACGCCCAATAAATACAGTATCACCTGGTTTGATTTCCACATCCTGTTTCCACTTCAACAGCGTTCCATCCAATCTGGTAATTCGAATATCCCCTTCATTAGCTCTCTCAGCATATCCCCCTGCCAATCCCAGGTAGTAGTTGAAATCTGCACCTGGTTCATATTCAAACGTGCCCCCCAGAGTTACCTGACCGACCACCGTTACCGTGAAAGGCTCCATGGGAACAGAAATAACATCGCCGGTTTTAAGCTCAACATTGCTCAAACTATCATTTTCGATGAGTAACTTGTATGGGTCAACCTCTACAACATTGTCTGGATCCTTAATGTTGAAGATCTTTATCGTCCTTGTCAATGAACCCCTTTTTTTGTATCCTCCTGCCATTTCAATCAGGTCCCTTAATCGCTCTCCCTTCTTCAGTTCGAAATTTCCTGTTCTGAACAACCGACCACCCACCTTAACACTCATTATAGCCTGAGGAACTATTACGATATCGCCAGCCTCCAGGTATGGATTCTCAACAAAGTCACCCTTATAATGAAACTTATATAGGTCATACGTATTGCAAGATCCATTGGTTTTCTCAATGGAAATTCTTCTATGTGAACCAACCGGTGAAATGCCCCCGCAAAGCTCAACAAGATGAGATAATCTATAGAGTGGTGTTATAGAATATGCTCCTGACTCAACGACGCTCCCATGTATTGAAACAGGAATCAGTCTCAAACCGATAAGAGAAACCCTTGCATTGACGCCCCTATAATACTTTTTGACCCTGCTCTGGATTTCTTCCTGTAATTCATCAAGGGTTAATCCTTTGGCATGTATCTCACCAAGCGATGGCACAACATCGCCCATCTGAACCGTTGCATATGCAGCACCGGGCAATTGAGCAACACCGCTCTCATACTTTGGAATAAAAATGTTCCCATCTTGCGAAACTGATAGCCGATATGCAGCATTTGCATTTCCCCATAGATGAAGTTGTAACCTATCGCCTGCGCCGAGCACATAGGTCTCAGGCGCAAGAGATGGGTTCGTTAGAGCTTCCATCATAAAACGGACCTTGTCCTCATAAATTTCCTGAGAAAATAAAAGACAACTGCAAAAAATCACTAAAACGAAAATACAGCATATTACTTTCCTCAATTGAGCCTCCAAGTATCTTATAATTTTTTTCTTCTATCACACATTAACACAATTGTCAAGGCTTATTGAAAATAGAAAGGATGGGAAATTGATTTACCTGGTTGAGCGGTTAAACGATCGAGTAATGAAAATGTTTCAGGAAGGGAAGAAAGAAAAACAAGGCAGCTACTAATCAAGATCGTAAGTCCTTATTTTGCAATGTGATAAATAATCTCTTCTGTCAGGATCCCGTTCTGTACTTTTCCGGTCTTTTCCACCGTTTCTATGTATGACGATGAAATGCGTATCAGGTCAGCGATATTTTCCTTGAAGAAATCCCTGTTCTCATACGACCGCCATCGCTCCGATTCGCCGAGCAATCCTATCTCCTCTGCAAATGCCTTACCAAATGCTGCAAGGTTCAACCAGGAGTAAAAGGAGATATCATTCTTCTTAAGCGGCTGTTTTGCCCCGAAGAAATTCTTTCCATTTGAGAAAAACAGTATATTCCCATTCATTGCAAATTCCGGCATATTCTTCGAGAAAAGCTCACTATTTCTTAACGTGGCGGGATACATTTGCTCAAAAAGTTCATTAATCTCCCCCTTCGGCGTTTCAACGAGAATTGCCAATCCCTCTTCCAATTCTGGAATGATTTTTCCTTTCTTGATTCTTACAAAACTCCCGAAAACGAGCGGATTCATCTGTTCAACTTTCAGAGAGAGAGAATCGGCAGCCTTCCCGCTACCAAGTATCCGTTTCAACTCCACCGCAAGTTCATCACCATAAATCGGTAAAATCTTTACCATATCGGCAGATTTCGGTATAATGGAGAATAATTCCTTTGCCTTCACCAGTACCAGAGAATCAAAGACAAATCCGTCAACAATATTGAATAAGCGTTTTTCTTCTATTTTCTTATCGCCTTTTTTCAAGTAAATGACACCTTTACCAAACCATTCCCGTATAGCTTTCTGGTTGTTATAAAACCAGTATGAGGTGAAATAGGTGTTCCGCACGCTTTCTGAAGAAAGATAGAGCAGCATATCGTACTCTTTTTCCGCGGGAGATTCGATCCATGAAAGAAAATCATTCTTTTTCCATCCCTTAAAATCCCCATCCTTCAACAGTCTTGTAAGGAAAAACTCAAATTCAGCCGGCTCATTTGAAAGAATGAAATATCCACCTACAAAGGCAAAATCAACTTCCTTGCTGCCTGATTGGTCCTTTTTGAAATAGTATGTAATTGAATCTATTCTGCCTTCGCCAAAATGATCTTTTAATCGAGAAACCTTTGACCTCAAATAGTCCGATTCACTCATTCGGGTAATCATAAGTAATTTCAACTCTCCAATATCAAATAACCAGATGCCTGTTTCTTCTCCCGCAAGCGTTTCTATATTCTTCAAGGATAATGAAAACCCGAGTACCTCTTCAAAGGCACCAAGCCGTTTGGGGAACTTCAAGCCAAGACGCGTATTTCTGTACCATTCCATAACCGATGATCCCATAAATTCCCGATACTGTTTTTTGTTTTTCATCTCTGTAAGGAATTTCGAGAAATCCTGGAACTCAAGATACACAATAGGCTCCCGATTCTGCCCACCCAGCAATGCAAGCATGAACAATAAGAGAAGCACTGGAATAATAATCTTTCTTATCATTTTTCCTCCTTACCTATTCCTCTGCTCTTTTCGCGAATTCATTTACAATGATTCTCCATTGGAGATCGCTTCCTGTATAATAAACATTTTTTTATTTCTCAATTCCTCTGCTTTGTCTTTGATTCCATCGATTTTCTTAAGGAGGGCATCGTTCTTCGTAACCAGGAGCAGCGATTCAATAATAAATTGCGCTGACTCATAATCTTCAATCCGTTCATAGAATCCTGATGTTTTGAACAAAATCCCGCCAAGTTCTGAATCGACTTCTCTATCCTCACCATCCTGCCGCATGCTCAGCAATAAGAAACGAATTTTTGATAGGTACTGCCGGTGAGCCTCATGGGTGTCGTACCAGCTCACGTATCTTGATGGACTGAGTTCAGAGTGACTGATCAATGCCTTTAATTCTTCATCCCTCTTCAAATCCAGTAACTTTGAAATAAGTGAGAAACGAATGCTTTTCGAATCTCCCCGTATGTACAGAGTCTTGTAGAGATACTCTATGCTTTTTTCACCATCGCTTATCTCTGATAGAAGCAATGGAACTCTCGACGAAGCATAGGGAAATTTCTCCATACAGGTTACCAGTGTAGCAATTGCTTCTTCTCTTCTTTTTAACGTATATAAGATACGAGCTTTTGCAATGTACAGGTCCTCGTTGGGATGAGCAACAGAATGAAGTTTTGCATCAATAATGGATAATCCTTTTTCTCCGCAATCTTCAATAATATCAACTGCCTGCTCCCTGAATGCTCTTCTGGCGTTTCCTGTCAGAACCGTCAGTGCAATGTCACATCCGCTTTGAACCTTCCCCTGCCTAATGCGTAGGTCTGCCTTCAGCAAAACCGCCTTGAGGTAACCAGGATTTTTACTAAGGACCTTCTCAAGAAATCCGTTCGATTGCTCATACATCTCAAATTTGCGGAGCAGTTGTGCTATCTGGAATAACTGCTCGTAGTGATAATCCTGTTTTAATGCAAGTTCATTCAGAGCCTCAATAGCCTCGTTTTCCTTTCTCATCAAGAGATACGTTTCTGCAAGCCCAAGATAATATGCAGTATTATCCCATCCGCCTGTTAAGAACAGTTTGTACACATCCCGCTTGAGGGACAGCCCCTCCTTTCCTGCTAAATTGATGATTCCTAATACCTGTGCCTGGTTGGGAATAAACTCCCTTCCTTTTACATAATCATTTAATACCTTTATTCCCTCTTTCGTTTTGTCCATTCGTATGTACAACTCTGCCTTTAGAGGAATAACCCAGTTCGGAAGACTATCCTCTGATATTCCTTTTTCTGTGTCCATGAGAATTTCAAGCCCATCACCATACTTCTTTTCCTCGATGAGCATTTCAACAAAGGTTTGTCTCCGGTAAAAATTCTTCTTCCGCTTTCCCTTTTCCAATAGATCCAGATAACGCTTTATGAAGTAAACACTGTTTTGTAATTTCCTGTTCTTCAATAATATATTGTAAAAGGTTTCGTTTTTCACGATTTTTTGAGAAAGCTTCTTGAAAAACGGTTCACTCTTCTCCAGTACTTGATCCACCAAAACAAGAGCTTGTTTTGTTTCACCATATGAGAGATTGTCAATCGTTTTCAACAGATAGTCTGAGAGCGTTCTCCGAGCCTCCTTCTCGAATCCAGTTTCCATGAGCGCTTGTATGTATTGTTCCTTACTGTAAAAATTATCTCCATCGAGTTTCTCGAGTGCATTAAGGGCACTTTTCTTATCATGCAATGCAATATGGACACGAGCAAGCTCAATATAGGTTGCATTGCTCGGTGATAATGCTACTGCCTTCAACAGATAATCACGTGATGATTTATACTTTTTATTATCGTAATAGTAGTTTCCGAGGTGCCGGTAACTCCTACTACTTCGAGGAGAAACTTCAACTCGTGAGAGAAGGTAGGATGAATCCACCATTCCGAAGAAAAAGCAATTAATGCTAAAATCCTTACCTGTTAGTATATTATTTCTTCTCGCCTCGATTTTTTCGCCAACCGACCTGATATCAAGAATGTCCTTGAAATACCCGACACCATCATCCTTTCTGTAATCAAGATGGAGAGCAGCAAAACCCATTTTTGCCTTTCGCCACAGATCGCTTTTATTTGGAAACCCGCCCTCTATGATTTGAAACGTTCGCTCCCCATCCTTTCGTTCATAGAAGTAATTTAAAATCTGTCCATTATATGAGGTTGCTCTGCCGAGCATTCCATTGAGCTCTTTCTGCATCCCTCCCTGTAAAAGGATTGTTATGTACCGGTCAATAAGCGGAGAATTGTATGTGAATGTATTTTTATATTTTTTGTAATTCGCCTCACCGGTATAATAGAATTTCCGCAGCCACATAAGCTCTTCATCCTGTGACAGAATTCTTGCCAATTTCGACAATCGAGAATAATCTGAGCTCTCCCTCCTGAGAAATGAGTATAACTTGTTAAAAGCTCCTCTCGTTTCATAAAAGGAAATGATTTCATATAATGAAGGATAGTTTGTCTTCTTTTTCTCGTTTTCATATTTCCATATCATGATTCTTTCCGCAAGCTCAGGCATTTCGGCACTCTTTGCAAATTGCAGCAGAGCCCTCACAAAATCCGAGTGATACGAAAACGAGATAAAACCATTAAACTCTTTTGAAAAATAGCTTCTGTCTTCTTCACGTGCATAATCATTCCACAATTCGGGGAGTTTACTTGAAATAAAGTACCGGATTCGTGAGCTTCTCGTATGCGCTTCATTACGCGCATAACTCTCCTCCTTCTTTGTATCTCCATAGTACTTCTTGTAACGAATCAATAAGAACCGCAATAGATGCACACCCCTTCCCTTTCGCAGATACACTTCAGACAATGTTGACAACATATTATCAGACAGATAATCAGTATAAGGGTGCTGTTCCAGCTCCTGCTTCCCTTGCAGAGCATATTGAAACGCCTCATCACCCAGCCCATAATCAATGCACATACGTGCAACATCAAAGTACTTCTGCGGTCCTTTCGGCTTTGACTGGATAAGTTCATCAAATTTGCGGAACATTTTTTCCTTCTCATTCCTCCGCAGGTAGATAAAAGCAATTTTTTTCGTAATCTCATTCTTCGATTTCGTAAGTATATACGCTTCCTCATATTCCTTTATTGCATCATCGTATTTGCCCTGCATGGTAAGTTTATCTGCAAGTTCTTCATGAAGAAAGCCTTTCTGTGGTTGATTGGTCACCGCTTTTTCTAATTCGCTTATTGCTTTACTGATGTTTCCTTCTCTCAGGTGGAACCTCACGAGAACCATCTGCCACCGGTAATCCTTGAACGACTTCATTGCAGTCTTGTTATAGTATTCCACAAGGCGGTTGACTAACGTATGCTTTTTCGAAAACGTATACGATTCATCGAGTAATGAAACATCCTGAGGATCTCTGTTTATGGCTTCAATGTAATAATCCTGCGCTCTTGTCTCCTTTTTTAGTTCTTTCAATCGGCGAGCAAGGCCAAGATACAATTCTTTTGTTCTGAACCGCTTTTCTTCATAACCCAGAGGAGATTTTCCAAGCAACTGTATTCTTTCAAGATATACATCTTCCAATCCCTGAGCATCGCCGAGTTTCTCGTACATATCACCAACAAGATTGAAGTAATGAACATTGTACGGGTCCTCCTTGAGAAGCATATCAAATGCTTTCTTTGCGCGCTTGAAATCATTGATCGAAAGCGCCCGGTACGCAAGACTATGAAGAATGTTCGCCTTTCGGGAACCTTTTGCCATTGATTGCGCATCAAAAAGAAGATCAAGTGACTTTCCATGCTGCTTATTTCTCCAGAGGAATTCACTGTATTCTTCGAGTATTTCCATTCTCTCCCATGGCTCCTCTGCAAGGAGCTTGATCAGTTTCCCATAAATGGACTTTGCTTTGGAAATTTTCTTCTGATTCTCATACGTCGAGGCAAGAATCAGGTAATCTTCCACATCCTGTGTAACATCAACCAATCTCTTTGCATAGTCAACAACAAGGCTTGTTCTATCACTCACTTCAAGTTCACTGAGTATCTCTCGCATATAGAACGGATCGTCAAGAAATGGCATTATCTCAGCATACATTTCAATCTTTTTCTCGTAAAGACCAAGCCTATCAAGATAATCAGCATATACTTTTACAACCCTGTCCGGGTTATCACTTTTCTGAATGGTAATGATAAATGTTTCCTCAATTAGTTTTCCAAGATTATGAACTCTTTCAAGATACGTGAGTCTTGAGATGACCTCTTCCATATCATAATAAAAGTAATCTCCCACAAGACTTGCGTTTATATATTCAGTAACCGCGCTTTTATAATTCTTAAGTTCCTCATACAGGATAGCCATTTCTTTTGAAAACAGGGTATCATTGAGGACTACCTGTCTGCCTTTCTTGATAACAGTAATGGCATTGGCAAAATCATAGTAATCCCACAGGATTGTCGCAACATTCAGATACGATGATTGCATTCCGGGAAAAATGTTTATCCTCTTCATCCATTCTTCTCGTGCTTGCTCGTACCTGTTTGCTTCCACAAGCATTTCACCCAGTTGCGTATACAATGTATCAACGGTAGGGAAGAGTTGTATTTCCCTCAGGAATACACCAACACCCTTTTCCGTTAATTTCCTACTTTCATGGTAATACGAAAAATCGATGGAGCGGTACAGATTTGCCAAACCTTCTGCGAACTCCAAGCGGTCAGGATAAAGCAGCGTAAGGTGCACAAGCGGGATTTCAGATTCCTCATCCCGGGAGAGAAATTTGAGAGCCTCTGCGGTAAAAACAAGATAAACAACATCTTTTCTTCCTTTGGCTTTTCTGAGGTATTGGGTTAAAACCTTCTTTTCTGCAAGATAGGTAAGAAATTGTTGGCGTATGTTATCATCATGGAAAAAGTACTTCTTATACAGTTCCGCAAGGGCTTTTTCATTCCGAAAATATTTGCTGCTGTAAAATCGAATGAGTCCTCTCGCAAAAACGATATTATCTGGAAACCTATTCATTCCGTATTTATACATTGCAAGATAAAACCGGTTTCCAGGATTGTTGAAGCTCTTCCTTGAATCAAAGTGAACAAACTCGCGGAGATATGCCTCAAGTTCTTTATCATCAAATATTTCCCTGATCTTTCTCGTTTGTGCCCTGAAAGCCTCTTCGCTTTTATGACGTATATACCATCGAGCTACTTTATGATACCATGTCTTTTCGTTAAAATGCTTAATAGCATATTTGTAAATCCTCAATTCCTCATGATACAGGTTGTAATTATGGATGAGCGAGAGAAACCTCTCATACAGTTGCCGGTCATCCGGATGTTTCTTAATTTCCTCCCAGTACAATCGGGTACACTCTTCATAATTTTTCTGACCAATGAGCTTTGATATGAAACGGTCAAAGATAACATGATATTCATCCATTCTGTTCTCTAAAGAGAGTTCAGTGAGCAGATTTTTGTAAATTCGGTTCCCCTGTTCGGTTCTCCCGAAACCATAGTATGCCTTCGCTAATGACTCATAGACCGATACCATTTTTTCTCTTTTTTCCTTTGCAACGTACTCGTTCCCGATTTCAATTGTCTGCTCATACAAATGAAATCTGTTAAGCTGCGCCATCATAAAGGCATATAAAGAATCTTTCCTTGTGCTGTTTGGATACTTTTTAAGGAAATAGGAAAATGTTTCATACGCAAATGAGAGATTAACAATTTGCCCTTTCGTATACTCAAAATCCTTTCTTCTCCTCTCGTATTCGAGGGTATTGTAGTAGAGTGAAAGCAACCCTCCGGAAATACCAGGTCCCGTATCAAACGAAAATATAACATCAGAAGCAGGGCGCATTTTCGAGCATAGTGAACCTACAGATGAATTGACAAGCAGGTCAAAAATTTCAAAGAGAATTTCTTCACTCTCTCCTTTTTCTGATATTGTTTTTATGAAATATCCATAGGCAGTCGCTGGATAACCGAGACGCCTGTATAGTTTTCCAATAAGGTACGACTCTTCAGGGAATCTCTTATTGAAACTTTCAATAATTGATTCTGCTTCTTCCCCGTTTCCTATCTTGAGTGTTACCATGAAAAGGAGGAGCATCGATTTTTTATCTTTTCTTTTTTTCCACTGTTTTCTATATTCTCGTAATTTATTGATGCTTTCAAGAAAAGTAAAGAAATCACCTACTGCACCGCTATCACGGAGCGGATCAAGCTCTTGAAAATATAGAGTAACTGCCTTTTTGTCGCGATCAAGAGACGAGAGTTGCATCTGCATCTCATAAAGAAAATACTGTTTCTCATCCGGGAATTTCGCATAGAATTCCTTCAGGGCGCCAATGATATCACCAGTTCGTTTATCCCTTTTTAACTCTGCTATTCTTTTCTTGTAATACAATTGCGAATCAGGGAATGCTGCAATAAGGTTATCAAGGTACTCATATTTCTTGTCGGATAAATACTGTTCGCGTGCAATCTCTATTATGGATAACCAGCTTTCAGGAATGTTTTCTTGCTGTGCACGTTCAACAAGATACGGAAGAGCTTTCTCGATGTCGTTCCTATTAAGATAATAATGACCGGCAAATAAAAGACTCTTGCTCGATTTTTGTGTTTCTAAAAGATAGGAATCAAGAAGTTTATCTGCTTCATCAAATTTACCAAGGTATGTTTTCACTTCAATCAGTTCTTCCTTATCTTTGAGCCTTTTCTCTTTCTCAAATGGTGGTCGTGGAATACGCACCTTTTCCCCGAAGAATTCTTCAAAGGTATATGCATCATCACCTTTTCTATGTAAATGTTCATAAGCATGCTTCATATCGTCTGGAATTTTGAAAGACATTGGTTCCACTTCAGGAAGCCCGAATGATATTGTAGCTTTTTCACATGCCACAAAGAGCAACGATGAGAGAGAAAACCAGATAAGTACTTTCCTCATAATAGCCATATACGAACCTCCTTGCATCTGATCCATTTCAGTACTGTATACATCAGTTTTATCAAGGTTTTTATCGACTGACAATGTCAATCTCCATTTCCTTATATGTTGTATTAAATGCAAAATCTTCAGCTACCACTTTCAATGTATACTTTCCGGTTGGAAGATTTTCAGCAATTCTCATAATTCCAGTACTTGCCACGAGCCGTGCATCATAAACAAGCGGAAATGGCAACCCTCCACCTATTGATGCTTCTATTCTCTTTGTATCCTTGCTTGCAAATGCCTTTAACAAGACCTCCTCCCCGGCTGTGAACACCCTCTGTGGTAATTCAATTCTTAAGACGGGTGGTTCCCTGTCGATTACAAACGATTTCTTCTCTTTGTATATATTCCCCATCCTGTCCTTCATGATAAGGATTGCATTATAGCGCCCGTCCGACGTATTCGAAGGAACCAGAAATCGCACGCGCCACAACCCTTCATTTTCACGGTAAACCATCTTCTTGATAAGTCCGAAGGGGAAAATTGCAATAATCTCCACAATACTGGTATCCGCCTTAACAATAAGCATCGGATCACCCGGACGTATAATTCGTGGACGAAGTAAGGCTCTCGGAGCTGCAAGAAACGATGTATATGGTGTAACAAACTTAAATTGTTTTGAGAGCGCAATGATCTCCTTTACCCATTCCTTTTTCTCCCCCTCAATTCTAATCCTCTCCAGAAGATAATCCACACGCCGTTTTGCCCATAATCTCCTCACCTCTTTGTTGGTTTTTTCCTCTTCCGGAAATTGAAAAACCTTCTTAATCGTCCTTTTCTTTCCTGCAAAAGAAAAACTGATGAGAACATTACCCTTTCTCACCGGCTTCAAGTACTTTCCTGTATACGTAACCCCATTTCCGTTAAAAATCGATTTCGGCATTTCCGGATAAATGTCAGCGAAAGCATTGCCTGGTGATAATTTTAGCTGAATATTGCTGATCTTTCCACCACCAATCGTTTCGTAGAACAATTTGAGTTTCTCCTCGTTCCAGCTCCTGAACCAGAGATAGGCACCACCCGTCTCTGTTGCAAGTCTTTCCAATAGAACTTTGTTTGGATTATCCCCGACACCAATAATAAAGAGCGGGGCAAGACCATTAACCATTTTAAGCAACTTTTGATAATCAATCACTCCGTGGGTGGGATAGCCATCGGTAATAAGAATTGGAATAGTATGTTTTTCGCGTTTAAGGGCAGCGAGCACCTGTTCAATATCTGTCCCCCCCGTAATGTATTGAGATTTCAAGAAAAGCAATGCGCTACTTTTGTTTTCCTTTGTAGCCTTCATTGATTTTTTCCATTTTTTCTCAATATCCGTGCTGAAAGAACCAATATTTATGGAATGCTCCTCACCGACATAGTCAAGCAGTACTGACAGAGCCCGATAACCAATTTCAAGTTTTTTCCACATCATTGAAAGAGAATTGTCAAATAGAAACAGGTAGTTTCCCGGTTTTTCCGCATTCTGAGAGTTTTCTTTCAGATTAAATGCTATCCTCAAAACAAAAAATCCTATCTGCGGTGGCGGTATTCCATCGAGATAGAAGTATTCGCCACGTGCTTCAATGTCACGGAACGGAAGAAGTTCGACGGATACGTCTTCGAACTCCTCCTGAAATGTAAATGATAGATCTTCAGAAAAGACAAAATCTGTTGCTACAAAACGTGCCTCTATCCGGTTTTCTGAATTTTGTATAATCTTAAAAGGAAATGTTGATGAGGTAATCGAAAAATGCTTAAGAGGCAATTTATCCTCTATAACCAGTGTTATCACCAGCGAATCGGCTCTTTCCTCTTCGTAGATTGTTGGTTCAAATGGAAAATCGTAAAATGCTTTAGTTTGGTTGAGCGACAGGTCTTCGGTATAAAACAGTTCAACACGCTTTGTTCCAAACGGCAGTATGGGTGCAACATTGACACTGAAATAGTTAATTTCATGTTCTAACCCTGCACGTTCGAGCAAACCGGGGTCAATAGCCTGCCAAACAAGACGTTCGTATATCCTTCTTGCCTTCTGCTTCTCCATAATAATTCCTGGTATTCTCACTCCATCCTCCCAGATGGCAAAATCCTTAATCATTGCAGCCTCTGGTATGGTAAAGATGTATTGACCTTCAAGAATACGTGATGTATGATTCTTGTAAACTTGCAGTACTTTTGTCTCAGCAATTCTATCCCGAATAGTGATGGCTACTTCCATCCTGTACAGAGAAAGAACGGAATGGTCAGGGTAATCACTCACTGTCAGTGGAACAAGAACACCAGCATCACCCATAGCCAGGGATGGCAGTAACAGAAACAATAGAAAGACTATACTTCTTCTCATATAATTACCCCCATGGTTTTTGCATGTAACAATAATCCTGTACAACGAGTACAAGACCACAAATAATTATTACCGATCATTCATTCTTTAGATCATTTCTCATATTCATAATTGCAGTGCTCTTGTTTTAATCCTGTACAGTCCCTGCTCAGTTCCTACATAGAAATAAGCATCATCGACAAGTATGGATGTTACATTATCAAGGGGAAAGTAACCTTTAAGGAATTTCCCTTTTTGCTCTTCCTCATCATATACAAACAGCCCCGACTTGCAGGTTCCAACAAATAGATACGGCTTTTTGTAGAAAATACTGTGGAGATTAACTTCTACTGTTTCAGTTCCTTCTATGTTTTTGACTCCTTCATCTTCCAGATACGAGATTCCTCCTCCATACGTACCAATGTAAACCCTTTTGTCCGTAGCAATCAAACCATTAATCCAATTACTGTTCAGGGAAGAGTTTGCAGATGTAATATTCTTGAATATTTTTCCATCAAACACAGATATGCCTCCGAGTGTACCTGCAATAATTTTTTCTCCTGTTTGTGTGATGGCGTACACTCTGTTATTTATGAGACCATGGAACGAACCGAAGTTTTTTATGCCAAAATTTGCAAGATTCACTATTGCAAAACCTTTTGAAGTCCCGGCAATGAGCCGATTATCGTATACGCAAATTGAATTCACGAAATGGGAAGCTAATCCATCTACTTTTTTTGTTCCTTTTTGATTGAGCACAAAAAGTCCCGAATTTGTGGCAATAAACACAGAGCTGCCTTCATTAACAATTGCGTTGATTTCATAAACATCATTGCCGATGACCAATCTTCGCAGACGATTGGCTTTTAACGTATAGCAACCATCCTCGAAGGTTCCAATAAAAAGTTCTGAACCTGATTTTTCCAATGCAGTAATGTACCGCAAGGGGAAATCCATAGAAGGTTTATAGAGAATTGACCACTTTTCATTCTCGTAACGGTATACACCTTCATCAGTACAGGCAAAGAGATTTCCTTCAATAACTTTGAGCCTGATTATCCTCCCCTCCCGGATGGTAACACGCTGCATACTCTTATCAATGATGACTCTTCCATCAAATGTGCCACAACAAATTTTACCCTTAAATTCTGCAAGTGACATTACAAATTCACCCTGCAGATTCACCTCCCGTTTCCCTCCTTTTACTATGTCAAGCCCATGAGCGCCTGCGATGTACAGAACACCATCGCTTTCCATAATATCATTAACAACATCAATATCTGTAATACTGTCATTGAATACAGGTGTTGAAATATACACTTTGCCCTCTATGGTGCCATAGGTGATTCCGTTCATAAATGGTTTTACCATTTTAACCTGTTCGGTATTTTCTAATTTTCTTACCGTCTTCTCCCGCAAAAGGTACACCCCTCTATTTGCAGCAAGGTAAATATCATCATCCCTTTTAGAAATGCTTGAAATTTTCCCTACATTTTTCATGTTGTATAAAAAAAGAATATCCTCGTTGATGCGAATAATTTTGCCACCATTAGAGAGCGCAAGGATTCCCGCATCAGAAGGTAAGAGCTGAAGGTAACTATTCTCTGGAAGTCCATTTGTTGTATTCAATTCCTTCTCCACCGTACCATTCTCAGCAACAACAATAATCCCACCCGATGTTGCTATGTAATATTTTCCTTTATGGAATATAATATCCCGTGCGGAAGATTTTCCTACAAAAAGTTCCCATCCATTTTTGCTTCTTATTGATATTTCGGAAATTTCAAGTTCCTGAGGGCCTTTTTCCTTGCGGAGCCTAGCAATTGTTTCCTGCGAATGTCTGATAACCTTTATGAAAATGAGTAAAATTATGAAAATGGAAATAAGGAGCAACGTTAGTACAGCATACAGAAATTTTCTCTTCATGTTCTGAAACTATCAAAATACCATAACCAAGTCAAGGAAAATCAGTTTTTCCTGTGGTGGGTCTTTTAGTGCTTGACATCTGAGCCACTCTCACTTATATTTGCTCATAAGAAAAGCACACATTCTTGTGCGCACGAAAATACGAGAATGTACATCCGGGTGTTGCTCACGGTAACAGGATCTTCATGCCACCTTTACCAATACAAGGAGGTTCTTATGAGCAGCGCGAAGTATGCCGCAAAAGCACTGTTGCTTCTCATCATCCTGGCAGGATACCTCTGGTATGCTGCTGGATGCGGATCGATCACATCCGTTCGCCCGATCGGGCAGGGAAGGCAATCCCTGAGTTTCGCGGTCGGCGGTCCATTTGCCGATTACTTCGGCGGATCAAAACCAATACCCTATGGCCTTATCCGGTACAGGCGGGGATTGAGTGAAAAAACCGACCTCTTCGCATCATACCACCTTACGCCTGCCATTTTTGGCGTTGTTGGTCTGGATGTTGGATTGGCAAAGCAATTCGCAGCACAAAAGGGCAAACGTCCAGCAGTGAGCATTGGCGGAGATGTCAACTTCTTTATGCTCGCGTACGATACGTCCCATGCGTTCAAGCCTGACTTTTCCTCATTTCGGGCATTTCCTCAGTTTTACATCATCGGCAGCTATTCAGTAAAAAACCACCTTGTCTATTTTGGTGCAGACAACATGATCCAATGGACCAAACCCTACCTTATCTCCGTCATGGTGCTCGGTGGCGAATACCGATGGTCACGCCTCTTCAGAACAA
>CBDUQV010000029.1:0-14815 GCA_965369615.1 uncultured bacterium
ATAGCAAGGAGCACTATTGCGAAGTACCGCAATCAATTAAGGATCCTTCCGGCGCGTTTAATACAAGAAAGCTAAAATGTGATAAAATGAAAAGGAAGAAAAAAAATGAAATTTAGAGTTTACAAGTTTACATCCTCCGTTCCCATAATTATTATCTTATTGTTAGGAGTAACGGTTTTTGCTGATAGAGGGATGATTCCGATAAGGCCTGATATTTCGGTTTATGAACCGGGGCAGAAAGCAATCATTGCATGGAATGGAAAGAAGGAGATACTCATTCTTTCCACAGATGTTTATGCTGATGCATCCACCAAAGTGCTTGAAATCCTTCCACTTCCGTCGAAACCGTCAATAGAAAAAGGTGATTTCGAGTCATTTGAATATATTGAAGAAATTATAATGAAAAATGCACCTCCGGCCCCTGCATATCGGGAGGATACAAAATTATTCGGTGAGAGGGGATCAACAAAAGGCGTCGAAGTTCTCTTTTTCGAAAAGATAGGCGCACACAGTATAACCTGTGTAAAAGCGACAGACTGGGATGAGTTTACAACCTGGGCAGAGGACTTTGTTAAAAAAGAGGGGCTTACATCGGTGATCTTTCCTGATGAATTTACCGGTATAATTGAGAAATACATTAGAAACAAGTTTCACTATTTCGTTTTTGATATAACCGAGATTGAAACGGAGACAAACAGTGTTGAGCCAATTATTTACACATTCAAAACAAAGTACCTTTTCTATCCTCTTGAAATAACATCTATTGTTGAGGGTGAAACAGATATCACGCTCTTTCTTCTGACAAAACAAACTATCAACTTATGGGATACAGGTACAGGCATGAGACCCGGGATGTATTACTCCCATGGATTTAAACGCATTCCATCTCGCATTCCTGCATCAGAAGAGCTCGATGGAAATGAAGTGAAAAAAGACAAAAATACAATACAGATAAAGGTAACAGCGAAAGAACAAAAGCGTATTCACAGACGTATTGACCTGCTTTTCTGGGGAAGCGTTTACCTTTCGGTACTGCGATACAGCGGGGATACAAAGGGACTGCGGAATGATCTCCTGTTGCAGTAGTTTCAATTCTTCACAGGCTACCGATACGATCTCATCTTAATAGTAACCATGGTATGTTGTGAAAATCATTAAATGTTCCAGGGATTTTATTCAGTATGTGAAGATTGAGAAACATTTCTCTCCCTACACAGTCAAATCCTATCGGAATGATCTTGAGCAATTTGCTGATTACCTTAAGGGTGAATTTGAAATCATCACTATTGAGGATGTGGATTTCAAAGCAATACGTGGTTTCGTGGGTTCCTTGCTCCGAGGAGGTTTCAAGAAGTCATCTGCAGAAAGGAAACTGGCTGCAATAAAATCCTTCTTTGCTTACCTGACAAAACGAGGTATCGTCAAGAACAATCCCGCGGTACTTGTTAAGTCTCCTCGAAAAGAAAAACGGGTTCCCTCATTTCTCACTCAGACAGACGCAGCACGGTTAATGGATCTTCCCCGGGGGGGGAAACCAACAGATGTGAGAAACAAGTTGATTCTTGAACTTCTCTATGGAACAGGTATCAGGGCAGGAGAACTGTGTCAACTGGACGTTACAGCCATTAACCGATCAAGGAAAACCATTATGGTTATGGGTAAGGGAAGAAAGGAGAGGATTTTGCCTTTTGGTGATATGGTGGCTCTTGCAATGGATGAGTACCTGAAGGCGAGAGGTGAAATACTCAAAGGCAAAAAAGAGAATGCGTTCTTTCTCAATAAAAACGGCGGGAGATTATCAACGAGAAGTTTGCAGAGAATAGTAAAGAGCTTTATAAGAAAGGTTGCACTCCTTTCGAAATCGAGCCCGCATACACTTCGTCATTCTTTTGCAACACATTTGTTGGAGCGCGGAGCTGATATACGATCAGTTCAGGAATTACTCGGACATGCTTCACTTTCTACTACACAGGTGTATACGCACGTCACGGTACGTAGACTGAAGAAGGTTTACATGAAAGCGCATCCGAGGGCGCGGAAAAACAAGTTAAAAGAGAAAACGGTTTGAAATAATATTTTTACCTCCAACAAAACGTTTTCTATAGTATTCACGATCAAGTTGGTCTCGAACAATTCCCCTGGACGATGAAGCGTGAACAAAAGTGCCTTTACTCGCATAGATTCCTACATGGCGCGGGTTGTGAAAGATAACAAGGTCTCCAGCAATAAGGTCCTTTTGCTTTACCCAACAACATTCACTTTCCATGTCCTTAACTGTTCGTGGCAATTTTATACCCAATTTTGCGTATACGTATTGAACGAATCCTGAGCAGTCAAATCCCCGCGGTGTGCAGCCGCCGTAAACATACCTGGTGCCTTTGTGGCTGAGTGCTTCGTGCACGATAGATTTTCTCAACGCTACTTCATCACCGGGCAGGTTGCCCTGTTTGACAGGAGAAACAAAACGCACAGAGGGGCAGCCACATGAGAAGAGGACAGATACAATGATCACAAAAAACCATATTTTCTCTTTCATGCTTTCTTTGATTATTCTTCACCAATACTTATGAGCGTAATCCCGGCACAGATACCTATTCGTCTATCTGCAATCAATAGATTTGATACTGATAGATCTGGCTCAACGATATGGCAATTGACCGTTTTTGGTGAGTAGTAGAATTTCAGAAAAGGATGAACATAATCGAAAACGGAAAATTGCATTGATTTTTTGTATCCGATGCCAAAAACAGGTCCGAATCCCGAAAAATTATCAATGGTTTCAAAACTGGAAGATACTATGGTTACATAGTCTCGTTGTGAAAAAAGCCCGAGTCCGACTTCAATTGTTACACTGTTGTTTTCATTTATGGCGAAATTGATTCTATTTGAAAAATACACAATAGCAGTAACGCTGAAAAGTGAAATTGCTTCTGTATTATAAATATTCCTGTATTCATCAAAAATCAATGAGCCCGTTTTCGGGAAAACAAGAAAAGCGCCAACTCCCGGGTTGATGTATTCACTCAATGTAAAAGCAATCATTCCCCCGTAGAAAGCGCCGTTTCCGTAACCTTTGCTCCATTCACCACAGGATATATTATATCCTGTAGTTAATTCAACGAGAGCGCCACCATGCAGTGGTAAGAAAAAAAGAAGAGCTACAAGAGGAATGCAGAAGAAATACTTCACGAGAGTTATTCTGTGCGACAGAAACACAGTGTTTTGCTCTCTTTTCTGTGGCATGGTAATCTGAGTTACTGTTATTTCATTCTTTGAGAAGTTGCTCTATCTCCTTCTCAAATTCCTTCTCAAGATCGGGAGAAAACCCAACATGTCTAAACGCAATGGTGCCCTTTTTGTTAAAGAGAATGGTGGTTGGAATGCCCTGGACATTATATTTTTGTGACACAGTCTGATTGCCAACAAGGATGGGATAATTGATTTCATGTTCCTCTGCAAATGTTCGCAATTTTCCCTCTTCATCAAGCCCAATACCCCACACAATTAAACCCTGGTCTTTGTAGGTATCATAGATTTTGATCAGATAAGGGATCTCAACACGGCAGGGTGGACACCATGTCGCCCAGAAATCAACAAGAACTACCTTGCCTTTTTGTTCGCTCAGGGTTCTCTCAACACCATCGAGGTCTATTAAGCTAAAATCTTCTTTTGTTTCTTGTTGTGGCGGTGTTTTCCTGCAATTCATGAACAGAGTAAAGGCAAGAAGCATAATCACTGCAATAGCAACAAATCGTTTCATGGAGCCTCCTTGCTATACATTTAGAAACTTCACCTTAATCTTCTGTTTACTTTTGCTCGTTGACTGATTTCAGATCGAGCAATCTGTCAATGAGTGATTTATTGAAACCGACGACAGGCTTATTATCAATGAGAATTACCGGGACACCCGTTTGACCTGTTTTTCTCACGATATCCCTGGCTGCCTGCTGATTTTTTGAGATATCAATTTCTTTGAATGCGATTTTGTGTTCTCTGAGATATTGTTTTATCCTTCTGCACCACGAGCAGGTTGGGGTTGTGAAGACAATAACCGAATGCCTTTTTTTGCTTGCCATCAATTTTTCGAATGCAGCGACTCGATGTACTGAAGTGCTGAATATGCAGAGAGCGCTCCATCTCCGACAGCTGTTGCAACCTGTCTGAGCGTTTTTTTTCTAACATCTCCAGCAGCAAAAATACCATCGATATTTGTTTTAAGAAACTCGTCCGTTAGGATAAATCCATAATCGTCAAGATTGAGCACACCCTTAAAAAGCTCTGTATTGGGCTTCAGTCCGACCCAAACAAAAACACCATCAACCGGAAGTTCCGTCTTTTCACCGGTTTCTCTCTTTTCAATAGTAACAGATTCAACGGTTTGGCTTCCATTGATTGAGCGAAGTTTTGAGTTAAGATAAAATGTTACATTGTTTTTTTGTTTAATTCTCTCCTGTAATATTTTTTCCGCAGTCATATGCGGAAGGAATTCAATAATTTTTATGGACCTGACGTATTCAAGTAGGAATAAACTTTCCTGTATCCCGGAATTCCCAGCTCCAATGACCGCAATATCCTTGTCTTTGAAAAAAGGTGCATCGCAGGTTGCGCAATACGAGATACCCCGTCCTTTAAATTCCTGCTCACCGGGAATACCAAGGCTTTTGGGTGATGAGCCCGTTGCAACGATCAAAGTCCTGGCGGAAAATTCGCCCTGGTCTGCCGTTACCGTTTTCTTTTCCTCAGACACAGCTATGTTGTGAACAGTGCTCATCAGGAATTGTGTTTTGAACCTTTCAGCTTGCTTTTTCATGTTGTCCATCAATTCCAATCCTGATATACCCTCAGGAAAACCGGGATAGTTCTCTATCCTGTCAGTTGAAGCTGCTTCACCACCAATCATTTTTTCCTCTATAATAAGGGTTTTCAGAAGAGCCCGACCCGTGTATATTCCTGCAGTGATGCCTGCTGGTCCTGCCCCAAGAATAATAACATCGTACTCTTTTTCTTCGATTTTTTTATCCGCTCCATCAATGTGGAATTTTAAATCGATCACAGCAACTCCTTTATTTGTTGCGCTTTGAGAATTTCCTTGAAAAAATGTCTTTCCTCTCTTTAACAAGCAGCGATAACCGCTTCACAAATAGTATAATAACAATGCAAATGGTTGTCAAGTAATTTATTATTTTAACAGATTTTTACTGTGATCTACATGATTCCATTTGTTTTTTAGGTTATGATACCGCGTGAGAAAGACTTTTTTCTTGCAAAAGTTTTTTTCTTGATATATATTGGTAGTAGAAAATTGTTATGGATTAAGTTATTCAGGAGAATATTTGATGAGATACAATGGATATAGATCAGGAAGGCAATTTCTGCGTCCCCGATTTTCAGGCGCTGTAAAGACGCTCATTATTATCAATATTGCAGTATTCATGCTGCAGTACACATTTAGGGAAGCCCATTCCCTCTTTGGACTTGTTCCTATCCTTGTTGTAAAAAAATACTACCTCTGGCAGCTTGTTACCTACATGTTTCTTCATGGTGGATTTTTTCATCTTCTTTTCAATATGTTTGTGCTCTGGATGTTTGGTTCGGAGCTTGAATCGAGATGGGGAAGGAACGAATTTCTCAAGTACTATTTCTTTACCGGTATTGGCGCTGGCATTGTTTACACAGCTGCTCGCTTCAACTCATATGTTCCGACCATTGGAGCTTCAGGAGCAATTTATGGACTTCTGCTTGCATTTGCACTCACTTTTCCGAATAGGTACATCTATCTTTATTTTTTTATTCCTGTGAAGGCAAAGTTCCTTGTTCTTATCTTTGGTCTCATCGAATTATTCGCGGTGCTTTCCCGTACTGGAGATAGCATTGCTCATTTTGCGCACCTGGGAGGATTGCTCGTTGGTTTTCTGTACCTGAAACTATTGAAAGGAAAGCCAAACATACTGAGGAGAATAATTTTTACCGAGACGAAAGCAACAGATGCTGATGTTGAAGTTGACGACACCGTTTTTGAGGATACGGTAAACAATGTGCTGAGAAAGCTATCGAAAGTTGGATTGGATGGCTTAAGCCCTTACGAGAGAGATATCCTGGAGCAGGCAAGGAAGAGATACAGGGATACGTAACAACATTTTATTTTGGCTTGATAGTCGTGCTCTTATTGTATGTTTACGATGTGATTATGGGCATAAGGAGGTACATGAGCTCTTCTTTTTCACCTGTCTTATGTGTAATAATCACTGCTGCTTTTGGCGAACTCATCAAGAACTCAACGGAATCATCATCTACATTCCTCAATATTTCTGCAAGGTATGACGCATTGAAATTTACCGTTATCGATTTATCGTTAAAGGTACCCGTTACGTATTCTTCTCCTGATCCAAGCTCTGTTTCTGTGTAGATCCTGACCCGCTCCGGTTCTATATCAAAACGTACAAGGTGACTGATACTGTCTGCATAAATGGCTACCCTTTTAAGGGCATTCATGAGCTCCTCGCGCGGGACTTTTAAAGTCTTTTTATTACCTTTGGGAATAACCTGTTGGTAATCAGGAACTACTTCCTCTATCAAACGTGCAATAATGGTAGTATCCTTAAGATAGAATCCTATCTTTGTATCATCAAATTTAATATCAATATCTTCGTTGCTGTCATCGATATAACCAATAAGTGTTCTCAATGCTTTTGGTGGAATGTTTAATTTAAGGGGTTCCGTTTTTTTAATTGTGCATCGGTAATAAGCAAGTTTTCTTCCGTCCGTAGCGACCATATTGGATTCATTATCCGCTATGTGCCAGTGAATGCCCGAGAGTGCCCTTCGTCCCGGTTCTTTTGATGCAGCAAAAGAAGTTTTGAGGACAGCTTTACGGAGGGATGCAGCGGAAAAGGGAAAATGCTTCTTCCCGGATAGTTTTGGAATTTCAGGGTACTCATCGACTGGAATAGCGGGCATTTTGTAAGTGCCTTTGTTGTATCGTAACTCAACAAAGTCATTAACGACCTTGATTTCAATTTCACAGGGAGGGAGTTCCCGAACTGTTTCGAGAAATCGTCTTCCGGGAACAGTGATACTTCCTTCTTCAACTATGTCCGCCTTCAACGTACTGTCAAGGGAGATATCAAGGTCTGTCGCGCTGAGAGTTACGCTTTTTTTTGCGGCTTGTATCTTAATATTTCCTAATACAATCAGTGTTGTTCTCTGTGGAAGAATACTCGCTACCAGTTGCAGTTTTTCCAAGAGTACACTTTTTTTTACCTTGAAATACATTCTTCCCTCCTGCTTACTTTCGTTAGTATCAAAGAAATTGAATCGCGTTCACCTCTATTACAAGACAGTCGATTGTATATGAAGAAAATACTCTTGTCAAGAAAAAAAGGGATATGTCATAAAGAAAGACTTTTCCGTACAGAAAGAAATACCGAATAAGCATGGAGGAGATTTTAATTGCAAATTCACACTTGTTTTTCGGGGCATTTTATGATATACCTGCGCTATGGAAAGATATAGGTTCCGGAGTGACAATCAAGGGATAAGGCAAGCACTTGTCGTTCTCGGGCAGGGTGGAGTTATTGCTTTTCCAACGGATACGGTATATGGAATTGGTTGTAATGCATTCAATGAAGCAGCTATTGATCGAATGTACCGCCTAAAAAAGAGAAAACGTGAAAAACCTTTTGTTATGTTTCTTGCACACAAAGACTTACTTTCGGATTACGTTCTGAAATCAGGAGTAACCGCACGAGCAGTATTTGAGCATTTTGAACCAGGGACTCTGACACTTATTATGAAAGCAAAAAGGAAAGCACCCCGAGGTCTCCTGAGCAGTATGGGAACAATCAGTATTAGGATTCCCGGGTATGAGTTCCTGAGGGAATTGATTTCGCAGTTTGGAAAACCGCTGGCTACCACGAGTGCGAACATTGCAGGGACAATGCCGGCCACACGCTATCGCGAAATGAATCTTCACGTTGATCTTGCAATAAAGGACGATTCAATTCTCTGCGGTGTTGCATCAACGGTGCTTGATGTCTCTTTATATCCATTTGTGCTCCGAAGAAAGGGATGTGTCAGTATTTTTGCACTTGAGCGGTTTGTTCCTGCCAAAATACGTTTCGATAGATCGATTTTGTTTAACATTCTGTTCGTCTGTACGGGAAATAGTTGTCGAAGTCCTATTGCAGAAGGAATAGTGAGAAAATTGCTAAAAGCAAGAAAATATGATAAAATAAAGGTTTCTTCATGCGGTCTTCTTGCCGCCAAAGGAATGATGGCAACGGAAAATGCTGTTTTTGCCACAGCGGAGCGGGATTACGATATCAGAAGGCATCATTCGCGACCAATAGACAGAATGCTTGTAAAAGAATCAGATTTGATTCTCTGCATGGAGGGTTTTCAGAAAAGAGAAATTGAGAGAAAATTTCCTTTTGCTAAAGAGAGGGTGTTTCTTCTCCCGGAGTATTTCGGGGGGCACGGTGATATCAAGGATCCAATTGGAGGAGATTTGAACCTGTATCGTACCGTAACGGGTGAGATTGAGCATTACGCCAGAAAGTTGGTTCTGGAGCTCGAAAAAAGGATGAAGTAGAAGTATGAAAAAGACCTTCTTTCTTACGTGGCTTTTGTTTTTGCTTGTTTTTGTCAGTAGCTCAGCTGGAAAGAGAATAGCGATAGACAATCAAGGAATTCAGAGGGAACGAGAAGGCAAGATAGAAGAAGCAATTTCTGAATATATCCTGCACATAGAGAAGCATCCAGAAGATGTATCAATTGCAATGAGATTGATGAGTCTGCTATTCAGAGAGAAACGGTACAGGGATATTATTCTGACATACGATGTAATGAGTCCGTATCTTAAAAAAAGAATTGAGAGTGCTGGAATACTGGGAAAGGCATACTGGCAACTTGGTCGGAGAAATGATTGTATTGATACGTTTGAATCAATAATAAGGTGCGAGAATGGTTCATACAACAGCTATTCATCTGTCGGAAATCTTTTTTTATCACTGGGACTTGTTGCGGAGGCAAAGAAGACATTTCTTGAGGGAAAAAAATTATGGGGTGATTACAAATTTTCCCGGGATCTGTACTATTGTTATTTGCGCGAGCACGATTATGCGCATGCGCTTAGCGAAGTTCTGGATCATTATAGAAATAAGCCAGAATCCAGGAATTGGGCCAGGCAGCAGATACAAAATCTCATTAAAAGAGATGAATCAATTCTTCAGAACCTTGAGGAATATGCAGAGGAAAACGAAATATTCTATGATATTGCAGGAGAAATAATTATTGCCACGGGAGATATATCCAGAGCAAAAAAATTTCTTCTTCGTACTCGTGATGTATCTTCTCTTCTCAAGTTTGCTGCTATCTGTCTGCAGGAAGCTTGTTATCGAGAAGCAGAAGAGGCGTTGCTGCAAGTTCTTAAGCAGCAAATTAACAAAAGAGAGAAGGAAAGAGCGAACTATCTTCTGTCTTCGACATACGTGCACCTGTCGAAGTATGATGAAGCATTGGAAGCACTTGAATCTGTGTTGAGCACAGGATCTACCTTGAAAGATTCAGCACTCATTGAAAAGGCAAAAATTTTAGTGTATCATAAAAAAGAATACACCGATGGCGCACGGACTATTGAGGCACTTCTTAAGCGAAAGGGCGGTGTACACAGGGATGTACTCCTCAAAATCACTGTTGATAGTTACATAAAATCTGGCGAACTTGAACAGGCAGAAGCCCTGGCGGGAAAAAGTTCTACCGCTCTATCCTTTTATCTGAGAGGTGAAATACTGTTCCTCAAATCCCGGTATACAGAATCCAATATTGCATTCATGACAGCTGTTGCACGTGGACTTGACAAGGACTTTGCGAATAACGCACTGGAGAGAATCATGATTATGGAGTCTTTGAAAGGCAAACCTGAATTGCTGAATATCGTGAAGGATGTGGAGATACTCGTCTGGAAGGAGCAGTACGATAGCGCACTCGTGCTTGTTAATAATGGTTTTGATGTGTTTAAGGAAAAGGATGAGCGAACAATGTTACTCTTTATAAAGGGCAGGGTATATGTAATTATGGGTGAATTCATTAATGCAATCTCTTCTTTCAGGGGTATAACGGAAGAGAGTGAGGATAGTCCTCTTTCACCGAAGGCACTTTTTACTGCTGCTCTCCTGTACAAAGAGGAGATGCATAATGTTACCATGGCAGAGGATCTTCTCAGAAAAATTATCTTTGATTATCCGGAATCTGTGGAAGCTGAATTGTCGAGAGGAGTTCTAGAAAATATGTAAATTGTGTAATGAAGTTATTGTTTTTCAGAAGAGCGAAACTCTGGAAGGGGGATCAGTGGCGAAGAAGGCAGGGAAACGTAAGATGGAAAATGTGTCTGTAAGAGACAGGGAGAAGGTGAAAAAAGTGGCAGAGGAAAAGGAGAGGAGATTGTCAGCGATAACAAGTTTCCTTCCTCGTAAAATCGTGCAGATAAAAACACTTGATAAGGTGCTGCCGTTCGAATTCCTCCCCGCAACACTTTTCTACGGCGATATTTCGGGATTTACGGCGATGAGTGAAAAACTTTCGAAGCTCGGTAAAGAGGGTTCAGAAGAAGTTACGAAGATTATAAATCACTTCTTTGGTCCACTGATTAAGATCATTCTCGCATGGGGTGGTGACATATACCGATTTGGCGGTGATGCCATCTTTGCGGTATTTACCGATAATGGATGGAATGCCGGGAAGGAAATACGGGCATTGGAAGCCGCAAAGCAGACCATTGATTTTGTTAAAAAGCACAAGAGTGTGGAAACGAAAAAAGGACGTTTTCATATAAGGATGCATTGTGCGCTTGCAGCAGGAAAAGTCTATTTCAAGGATTTGGAACGGGATTTCTTCATCGGCGGGAAACTTGCGAATGGACTGGTTCAAATTGTTGAAAAAGCGAAACCGGGCGAGATTGTAGCAAATGCCGAAGTGCAGAAGGCAGCACCAGGAGCGTTCAGGAAGGCGGAAAAGGGAATCTGGAAATGGAACAAGAAGAAGACAAGACGACTCAAGCCTGAAGTCAAAAAGGATATTATGGACTTGATAAAGAAAACGCGAGGCGGCATCAATTCCATAACGCCTTACCTGGAGGAGTGGATTCATGAGAGAATCAATTTGCGTCCCACCTTCGACCCGAAGGATGGTGGCCACCGAAAGGTCACTTGTGTTTTTCTCTATTTTAGCGTGCCTCGGTATGAGAAGGAACCGAAGAACGCAGCGGCTCTGCTTGCAGGTTTCTATCATGTCCTCAAAGAAACAGTGGAGAAGTATGGCGGATATCTGAATAAACTCGATGTTACGGCCGGGGGTGATCGCGCACTCATTGTATTCGGATTTCCCATTGCTCTGGAAGACGATGAAAGGAGAGCTACAATTTTTTCCTATGATCTTTTAAATAATGCATTCGTCAAATCAAAAGGTATACATGTGCGTTTCGGGATAAATAGTGGATTTGTGTTTGCCGGTCCTGTCGGTTCTGATTTGAGGAGGGAGTATACCGTTATGGGTGATGCTGTCAATCTTACTGCTCGGATTGCTTCATCGGTAAAGAAGGATGAGATACTGGTAAGTGAATCCGTTTTTAACAAAGTATTCGGATACTTCGATTATAAATCTATTGCTCCAAAGGAAGTTAAAGGAAAAAAGGAAAAAGTCCGGCTTTTCAAGATTCTTGAAAAGAAAATGGTGCAAAGATCACTTCTCTCAAAATGGCTCTCCGAAAGTGAGAAGATCGTTGGCAGAGGCAAAGAGCTGAAAAGATTCAAGGAACTGGTGAACAAGGCAAAGAAAGGTAAGGGATGCATTTTTGCGATTTCAGGCGAAGCCGGGATAGGAAAATCAAGGTTGACACAGGAACTCATAAAGGAACTCAGAAAATCAAAGTTTGCCATATTTGAAGGTGATTGCATATCATATGGAAGTGCATTCTCCTACCATCCGTGGGTAAGTATTCTTACCGATTTCTTTGGAATTCATCCTGAGGATTCGACGAAGGAACGGAAAAAGAAGATAAAGAAATCAATGGTTAAAGTTGATCGCAAACTTTCTGAATGGTTGCCCATAATTGGAGAAGTTATGGGTGTTTCGTTTCCAGAAACACCGCTTACGAAGTTCCTTGACGCAAAGATAAAAAAACAGAGGGTTTTTGATATTATTTTTGATCTCATGAAATATGCTGCAAAAAAGAGACCGGTTAGCATTATTATCGAAGACCTTCACTGGTCAGATGCAGCCTCCATGGAGCTTGTTAATTATATGGGCAGGAATATTAATAATAAACCTTTTCTTCTCGTGCTTGTTTTCAGACCGATTAAAAGAAAAGAAGAATTTATGGAGAAGAAGTATGCAACACTGATTGCACTCAAGGAATTATCTGAGAACGATAGTCTGATGCTTGTCAAGAATCTTCTCAGTATCAAAAACATCCCCTCTGCATTCAGGAAGCTATTAATCGAGAAATCACAGGGGAACCCGTTTTACATTGAGGAACTGGTGAAATCACTTATTGAGCAGGGCTATGTTGTTGAAGAAAGGGATAAATGGAAATTCACCGGTGATATCCGAAAGCTTCAGCTTCCCGACTCGGTTGAGGCAATAATTTTAAGTAGAATTGACAGGCTTGACATTCAGGAACGGGATGTTCTTCAGGTTGCATCAGTAGTTGGAAGAGAATTTGATGAATTCCTCATCAGAGGGATCTATCCAGAACTTACATTTCTAGTAAAATCGCTGAGAAATTTGCAACATCTCGATCTCATCAAACGGGAAAAAGGAAAGAAACAGATTCGTTACTTCTTCAAACATATTCTTACCCGTGAGGTTGCATATGAGTCGCTTTCCTATGCGAGGAGAAGGGATCTCCACCAGAAGACAGGGACATTTATTGAAGAGAAGTTGAAGGACCGAAGAGAGGAATTGCTGGGGCTTCTTTCATACCATTTCTATGAAGGAAAAGATTTTGATAAGTCACTGCTCTATTCCGTTGAAGCGGGGGAAAAGGCAAAAAGGGTATACGCAAATGAGGAGGCAATTGAGTTCTTCACCCGCGCAATTGAATCGTATGAAAACTTGGAGAAACTCGAAGGAAAGTAACGCACTGAACCTACGTGTGCGTTATGGTGGGAATTTCAAGGGGAAGTGGCTCTGCGGGATTGACCAAAAAAAGCTTGACATTTGGTTCAATATTGCTTATTTTATGTAAATACTGTAGGAGGAAACTTGAAAAGATATATAATTTTCGTTTCTTGTATACTTTTATCACTTTCTTTTTCTCTATCAGCGCAATGGACAGACAACATTAACGACTACTTCAATAAAACTGCGCCCTCCGTTGGAATGAGTTTTCTTAAAATCGGCATGGGTGCACGGGCAATTTCTCTTGCTGGAACGTATTCATCAATTGTCAGGGACCCAACGGCCGTGTACTGGAATCCTGCGGGCGTAATTTATTCCGAAGGGATAGATGTGAGTTTCAGTCATTTATCGCTTATGGAGGACATATACTACGAGTTTGTTGCTCTATCGACCGGAGATACAAGGCAGGGCGTCGGTTTGGGCATGGGAGGGGTCTTTTATGGCGGTATGGAACTTCGAGGTAACACACCATCCGAAGAGCCAATCGGTACGTTTTCTGCTTACAGTTTCCTTATAAAGTTTGCTTATGCTCGGCGGTTGGGAAATGATTTTGTGCTCGGTGGTTCAATAGGTGGGATTCTTGAAAGAATTTACATCTATTCAACCCATACGTATACTCTGGATGTTGGGTTGCTTTACTATCTTCCTGTTTTTAAACCGCTCGTTTTTTCGCTCAATGTGAACAACCTGGGACCGAAGGTGGTTTACATAGATGATTCTTTCCGACTTCCTTTAACCGGAAAGATTGGTGGTTCATATACGATGCAGAGAGGGAAAGCTACCGTGATGCTTGCAACAGATGTGTCAAAGTCGATTGACTCACCTCTCTCAAGTGGTTTTGGGATTGAAACAGGATATTCATTTCTCAAAGTCAGGTTAGGATATCGTTATAATGAGAAGAATATCCGGCGATGGACTGCTGGTTTTGGAGTACAGTATAAATTCCTTTCGATCGATTATTCTCTTTCCCCGTATCTCATGGATATGGGTAAAAAGCATTGCATTTCACTCAATTTTGATGGGTAATGTATGAAGAAGCATTCAAGGAGGATAGGTGCTCTGTTTTGTCCTTGATTTTGAGAGACCAATTGTAGAACTCGAAAAGAAGATTGATGAACTGAGGATGCTTGCAGATGTGGAGCATTTCGAGGTCAAAGATGAGATAAAACGCTTGAGCAGGAAAGCAGATCACGTGAGAAAAAATATCTATTCGCGATTGACAAGATGGCAGAGGGTACAACTTGCCCGGCATCCGGATAGACCACATACACTTGATTTTATCAAGTATCTGTTTACTGATTTTATGGAGCTTCACGGCGACAGGCTCTTTCGTGATGATCCGTCAATCATTGCGGGAATAGGAAAATTCCGTAATCGTTCCGTTATCATCGTGGGTCAGGAGAAGGGAAGAACGACAAAAGAAAAGATTAAAAGAAATTTCGGATGCCCACACCCTGAAGGTTATCGTAAAGCTCTGAGGGTTATGAAGATGGGAGCCAAGTTTGGAATTCCCATTATAACCCTCGTGGATACGCAGGGTGCATACCCGGGTATTGGAGCAGAAGAGAGGGGACAGGCAGAGGCGATTGCGAGAAACATCAAAGAGATTGCTCTCTTACCGGTACCCATTCTTACCATT
>CBDUQV010000030.1:0-14761 GCA_965369615.1 uncultured bacterium
AACGAGAATGATACTTCTTACCAGTATAATTAACGAAAAAATCAAAAGAAGGATGTCAAGAATAATATGCACATACCTTGAAACCTCTATGAATCCTGAGTCAAGAAAGAGAGAAAGGAAGGCAAAGAGAATAAGTATAATTGCCACAACAGCTATCATATTTCCTCCTGGATTTACAGCTTATCTACTGCATACATCCGCACTTATCCGATTGAAATGTAATCACCATCATTCCAAGTATTACAGCAGATTTTAGTATCTTTCAACATGACAATGCCTATCTGCTTTCTATAATGTATACATAATGGCTTCCAAAGTCAAGTGAAAAAGAATTTTTGAGACCAAAAGAGGGGGAAAGGAAAAATCCTATCCCCCTCTTAATCTCCAAATAGTATTACTTACTTTACAAGCAGCAGTTTTCTCGTAACCTTCTGTTCTGATCCATTCACGATAAGTTGGCAGAAATAAACACCTGATGCTGCTTTCTTTCCACCATTGACGGTACCATTCCACTTCACGCTGTGTCTGCCAGCTGACTGCTTGCTGTTAATTAGAGTCTTTATGAGCCTTCCAGATGCGTCATAGATATGGAGTAATATCCTGCTTTCTTGTGGCACCGTAAACTCAATATTCACAAACTTACTGAACGGCTCAGGATACACCTTTGAGATGTTAAAATATGAATGATCTCGCGGAGTCTTAGGCTTCTCCACTACACCAACCGGAGGATAGCGGACCTTTGCGCTATCATAATTTTGCTGAACGTCGGAGACGCCCTCTCCGCCGAGAATAACGACTGCAAAAATCGACGAATCTCCAACGCTGAGATTGAACGGTCCTGCAGTAACACACACACCCCAATCATCCCAGGGTGATGCGCTCTGCTGATTGATCGATCCGTTCAAGAACTGAATCTTATCCGAATCAAGTATGTAGGAGTTGTTCCACACATAGTCTGGATTGTATATGAATGAAACATTGGCAGCAGTTGTTGGATAAAGTAATCCTACTCCCGCGTACTTCGTACCCGATCCATACATCCAGATAAGATTTCTTCCATTATCTACCCCGCCAGTATTGCTGTACGGATCCCCGACATCCCAATCCATGAACTGACCGAAGTAGAGCCCATTAACAGCAGATGACCCATCATTCCTGAAGGTGTACTCAACGATAACGAAATCCTGACCACCTGGATCAGACCATGCCCAACCCTTCTGGGTACAGGTAATACCCTTTGGCGAACCCATGCCGGCATCATTGTACTGTGCCCAGGAATCCTGGTCAGAGTAAACTGTTCCATCACCGTATACACCAGCAACCTGCTGCCAGTCTCCGGAATTCTCCGCTGAGTAGTCCCTGTTAACAACATAATTTGATGCATTTCCTGCCCATACGGAGCCAATAAAGAGATGCTGACTACCGCTTATGGGATAATGGAAACCGCTACCCTGCGTCTGCCCATCATTCATAAATCCGCAGATTCCGCGATTGGTCACGGTGAAGCGGACATTGCCTATATCATGGTCATAGTAATCAACCGGTGGATTGCCAACAGCATACGTGAAATTGTAATCCCAGGAATAGCCGCCATCCGCCGTGACGTGCAGGGTAAATCCTATGACGGTTCCATTGGGTGTACCTGCATCAGCAGTCATCTTGAACGGATCGGAAGCATTGCTCGCTGAGCCACCAGCACTGATCGTACCGTAGGATGATGTTGAATCGCTGATATCAACATACTGGCTATTGGTTGTTGCCCTCAAGACAGCCTGAACATTGCTCGCATCAACGCTCCCACCATTGGAAAGCGTAACAATAAGTTCCGCATATTCACCTGGATCCCATATACCGTTATTATTATCGTCGTTGAGCACACGGTCTGAGATGTACACATATGGTTCATTTGCCTGTGTAAGCTTAACCTGCATCTCCGGATCGCCAAAGAGGTTGAGTTCAAGCCCGCAGTAATGCCAGACTCCCTGCGACCAGATAAGATTTCTGAAATGGTTCTTGCTCGCACCATGAATGATACCGATATTAAACGTATCCTTGAGCATAACAGCAAAGAAACAGGTGTCCATTCGCTCCGAGGGTCCCATTGAGGGAGGAGTTCCCCACCCGTAGCGTGAATTCATTGCTACTGCAACACATCCAGCACCATCTGACTTATTCATCAATCTCTCTGCAAAACAATCTCCTGTCTGATCAAAATCACCCGAATAGCAGGAAATTGCGTTCATGATTGTCGGCATTATATTGGTAAGGAACGGAACATCTGATGATGTAAAAACAGAAGTCCCGTTGGAATTCCCGTGCGCTGAGATATGCATCAAATTGTAATTTTCATTGAATGCATTCCGCGTATGCGGCGGATACGCGTTACCATCCTCAAGCTTCGTCACGGTCCAACCCGGGAACATGTCGCCGATGGCGTTGTTGACTATCCTGCCATGGTAACCGGAGAAGAGCTGTTCCGATGGGAGAAGTAATTTCTGCACAAATGCCGCTGGTGCTGCGAAGATGTATACTGAATCCTTATGCAAGAATGCTTTAATGTCGATGGTATCATCCACAGGCGGACGACCCACAAAAATATCGAAGTATCCATCAACGCCATCGCCTATTTCTCCATACCGTCCATCACCATCTCCGTCCCAGGTACCATCAAGATCAGAATAGTAGTAGTCCGATGCCAGATAGTAGGGTGAATAGAAATCGCTGTACGCATCCCTTTCCGGGACAATGGCGACATCACCAGCCAATACCGCATAGATCAAACCCTCCGTGGTGAAGTAATCCTTCAGAAAATTACGAATCCGCTCAGGATTGTCAGAACCCGTATAGTTCGAGTAAATCCAGGTCGTCGTAAATACCTGCGCCGTATAGCCAGCCGCGTTCTTCCAGTCCGCCAAACGCTGCCACGTCGCACTGTGACTCGTATTCGTTATAATCGCATAATCACATGCCCTCAACGGCATAGCCTTCACCGGAGGCGCAAACCTCTCCACATCACTCACATTCTCCACAATCGCATTCACTCCACGACCAAATACCTCAATCTGCTTCTGCGTCAACGACAAAACCTCATGTGCACCCTCCTCATACTCAATCCGTACCACCACCTCTGTCGCTAACCTCAATCGACGCTCCGCAGGAATGTACTGCAACGGATACAAAAATATCCCCGCTATACGATACCCACCCATCGAACCAGAATGAAACCACTCGCTATCTTTGCCAGGATACTCATCCATCATAGCATATACCCCAGCATCCGGCTCGGTAAACGGTACCTCAACCTTCAAAGAAAATGGACGAGGAGTCTGTACCGGACATAAATCATACACCCCCAATATACCCTCCACCTCCTTCGATACCACCGATACATCAACTACCTCAGCACCCGCCGGTATCACAAAATTCGCTACCACAAACGGCACCAGAGGATGACCGACCTCGCCATTACTCACTCCATCACGCAAACGTACCACATCGTATCCATTATACCCGGAAAACGATACATCCTCCGTCGAAAACGTAAACGTATGCGTGATACTACCACTGAATACCAATGACGGTACCAAAACCATGCATACTACAATAAAAATGCAAAACCTCATGAAAAACCTCCCTCTTACAACGTCCACTTTCATCAGATATTTACCGCTTCCCAAACGGCATTGTATACTCTGACAATAATACCATGTATTGCATTTGTCAAGAAAAAAACTGGACCAGTGAAGGCGTTTTGAAGATTTCTCTTGACAATTTAAATAATCATAATTATATTCATACTACCTTTTTGGAATACAGAAAAAATTATGGTAAAGAAATACTTTTTCCTATTTTTTGCACTTATGTTATTGTTTTCAAGCCAGGCATGCAGGAAAAATGGTAAGAATGGAATTCCTCCCACTCCTGATACGCGCATTGTATATCCTCTTGATAGTGATACGCTAAACAACGCCCTCATCACCTGTCGTTGGACCGGGTATGACAATGCCGAGGAATTCAGATTCAAACTCGATTGCAATGCATGGTCAGCCTGGAAACCTGATACGTCAATAACAGTTTTTCTCGATGAAGGAATGCATACGCTCATCGTCACCTCCCGAGAAACTGAATTCAACCGGGAAGATCCAACCCCTGATTCCATTGCATTTTACATTGATGCCATTTCTGGACCGGCACTCTGGATAAAAAAACGCGAAATAGAAACCACTGTATCTCAACCAGTTTCTTTTGCCGTATTAGCAGAGGATGTGTGCGATCTTATGCTCGGGTATATTGAACTCACCTACGATAATGCAAAAATAAAGATTGACAGTATCTCACCAGATGAAGACTTCCTGACAATGAACGGTGGTGAAATTCAGATGATTATCGAGTATGCCGACTCACTTCCTTATGCAAAAGTAACCTTCGGCATAATAGGCGGTGTGCCAAAGGGAGTTTCAGGAACGGGCTCACTTTTCACTGTTAATTTTCTGCTCAAGTCTCCTGACTCAACAACCATTGGATTTTCAGCATCAACAAATTTGAGGGATACGGTCAATACTACCATCCCCTTAACAGGTATGTGGCCATGTATAATAATACCGGGTGAATAGTGAGAATAAACAGAAGTATACTGAAGCGAAAAAGATGAAATACAGAGATGCAGGAGTTAATATCAAGGCTGCTCAGAAATCCGTAAAAAGCATACGAAGACTTGCACGCGAAACGTTTTCCAAAAATGTACTGACTGATATTGGCAGTTTTGGCGCACTCTACGAGATGAAACACTCGTATTCACAACCTGTTCTTGTTTCAAGCACAGACGGTGTGGGCACAAAGCTTGAAATTTCCTCCATGACCGAGCGGTATGACACAGTCGGTCATGATCTGGTAAATCATTGTGTTAATGATATATTCACGAGTGGTGCTGAACCACTTTTCTTTCTCGATTACATAGCAACCCCAAAGCTGAATGAGAATATGATTGAAGAAATTATTATTGGTCTGGCAAAAGGATGCAAGGAGAATAACTGCTCCCTCGTTGGAGGAGAAATGGCGGAGATGCCTGATTTCTACAAGGAAAAGCATTACGACATCGCGGGTTTTATAATTGGCATCGTTGAAAAGAAAAAGATACCTGATATCAAAAATGTAAAACCAGGAGATATCCTCATCGGCCTCAAATCAAACGGACTGCACACGAATGGCTTTTCTCTTGTACGGAAAATCCTATTTGGAAAACTCAAGTTAACGGTTGAAGACTATCTACCTGAGATAAAAAACTATGTTGGAGAAGAGCTGCTGAAAATACACAGATCCTATTACCCACTCCTTTCCCCCTTGCGAGAAACTGGTATCATAAAAGGATACGCACATATTACCGGTGGTGGTTTTTACGATAATATCCCACGAACCCTTCCCCACACCTGCTCCGCTGTAATCGATACATCAACCTGGGAAACACCTCCCATCTTCACCTTCCTGCAGGAGAATGGCGATGTACCAACTACAGAGATGTATCATACATTCAATATGGGTATCGGAATGGTCCTTGTGGTTGGTTCCGAACAAGAGAATGAGCTTGAGACGTTTTTGAAATCAAAGAATGAAGATTTTTGCAAACTGGGGAAAGTGATCGAGGGTGAAGGAAAGGTCGAACTGACTGGAGGATATGATGGCTGACGACGATATAATAAAAGGCATAAAGAAAACACAAGAAAGGATGGAAAATATTTTCAGGCGAGTATTCACCGACCCACTAACTCTCTCTGGAAGAGGCGTCTGGATGCCTACTTGCGATGTTTACGAAACGGATGAGAATATCGTTATACTAATCGAAATTGCAGGAATTGAAAAAAAAGAATTGAAAATTACTCTTGAAGGGAACTATCTCAATATCAAGGGGTTCAGGAAAGATCCATCAAAGAAGGATGGAAGAAGGAATTACTACTACATGGAACTGAATTTCGGTCCATTTGAGCGTCTTGTCTTCATTCCATGCGCAATAAGAGCTGAAGATGTAACGGTCGACTATGAACAGGGACTCCTCAAAATTATGCTCCCAAAACTGAATATTGGCGACAAAGAAGAAAAGGTTATTGAGATAGAATAAAAAGGAGATACAATGAACAATAAAAAGGGTAATGATCCTTTTAATATAATTGATACCAGTGATACAAAACCAGCGGTAAAGGAAATCCCGAAAGAACTCCCTATTCTTCCCATTAAAGGAACCATTGTTTTTCCCATGATAATAGTACCGCTTGTTGCTGTTAAGAATCGAGCAATAAAACTCATCGACGATGCTCTTCGCGGCGACAAGATACTGGGTCTCGTGGCACAGAAGGATGCAAGAATAGAAGTTCCAGGAAAGGATGATTTATTCAGGATAGGGACTGCTTCCACCATAGCAAAGATGCTTCGCTTTCCCGATGGAAGTTTGCGACTTCTCGTTCAGGGCAGCTTCAGGATACGGATAAAGAAATTTACTCAGGAATCTCCTTACTTGAAAGCGCGTATTGATGTAATCCAGGAGAAATGGGAAAAGGGAGTGAAAGTAGAAGCCCTCATGAGAAATATTGTCTCAATGTTTCAAAAAATCATTGAACTCTCCCCCCACCTACCGGAAGAACTCGAAGCAATCGTTATCAACCTTGAGGAGCCGGGAAGACTTGCTGATTTCATCGTTGCTAACCTTAATTTCGAACTGGAGGATAAGCAAAATATACTCGAAACGATTAATCCTGTTGAACGGCTTCAAAAGCTCACATCAATTCTTATGAAAGAGATCAATATTCTCGAAATCGGAGCAAAGATACGCTCGCAGGTAAAAGATGAAATCGACGAGGACCAGAGAAAATTCTATCTGAGAGAACAATTGAAAGCTATTCAAAAAGAACTCGGTGAAAAAGATGAGAGAACCATCGAAATAGAGGAACTCAAAAAGAAAATAAAGAAAGCACAAATGCCCAAGGATGTCCAGAAGGTAGCTATGAAAGAGCTTGAACGACTTGCTATTATCCCTGTTCAGGCTGCTGAATATCATGTCATACGAACCTACCTTGACTGGCTCGTCAATCTTCCATGGGCAGTAGAAACAAAAGATAATCTTGCCATAAAGAAAGTTGCAAAGGTGCTTGATGAAGATCATTATGACCTTGATGATGTAAAAGAAAGGATTCTTGAGTTTCTTGCTGTCAGGAAACTAAAGAAGGACACAAAGGGACCTATCCTCTGTTTCATAGGACCTCCCGGGGTAGGAAAAACATCACTGGGAAAATCCATAGCCCGAGCACTCGGAAGAAAATTCGTGAGGTTCTCTCTGGGTGGCGTAAGAGATGAGGCTGAGATCAGAGGACACCGGAGAACGTACGTGGCAGCTTTACCGGGACGAATCATCCAGGGTATTAAACAGGCAGGTTCAAATAATCCTGTCTTCATGCTTGATGAAATTGACAAGATAGGTGTCGATTTCAGAGGGGATCCGGCTGCCGCACTCCTTGAAGTACTTGATCCTGAACAGAATAGTTCCTTCAGTGATCACTACCTTGAAGTAGCATTCAATCTATCAAAAGTAATGTTTATTACAACGGGGAATATAGTCGATCCGATACCCCCTGCTCTAAAGGACAGAATGGAAATTATTATGCTACCGGGTTACATCCTGCAGGAAAAACTCCAGATTGCAAAACATTTCCTTATACCGAGACAGGTAAAAGAAAATGGACTCACTCCCAAATTGATAAAATTCACCGATAAGGCAGTCGTCGAAATCATTAACGATTATACACGAGAGGCTGGGGTTCGAAATCTCGAGAGGGAAATCGGAGCGATCTGCCGCAAGATTGCACGGAAAGTGGTAGAAGGCTATAAAAGAAAGACCGACATCAAAGAGGGAACAGTCAGGCAGTATCTTGGACCAAAAAAATACTATTCTGAGATTGCAGAAAGGAAAGGAGAAGTTGGTATTGCCACAGGATTAGCCTGGACACAGGCGGGTGGAGAGATACTTTTTGTGGAAGCGACCAAGATGAAGGGGAAAAAGTCACTCACGCTCACCGGTCAGATGGGAGATGTGATGCAGGAATCTGCGGAGGCTGCATTGTCCTATATAAGAGCCAATGCAGTAAAATACGGAATAGACGAGGATTTTTACGAAAAGTATGATTTGCATATCCACATACCGGAAGGTGCAATACCAAAGGATGGTCCTTCTGCAGGTGTTACCATGTCTGTTGCACTTGTATCGCTCATGACCGAAAAGCCGGTCAAACCCAATGTTGCTATGACCGGCGAGATCACTCTGCGGGGCAAAATTCTTCCCATTGGAGGGGTGAAAGAGAAAGTAATGGCATCAAAGAGAGCCGGGATTAAAAAAATACTCCTTCCCGGAAAGAACAAAGCCAACCTTGAAGAGATCTCTGACAGAGTCAAAAAGGGTATGCAGTTTGTCTTCATCGACACCATCGATGATGCAGTAGCCGCAGCCCTTGAAAATAAAAAACCAGCAAAGAAAAAAGCACAAGGCAAGAATAAAAGAGTCCGCAAATCATGAAGTTCTCCGTTCTCATTATTACAGCATTCCTTTTAACAATCACTCTTGCTGCTGAGGAGGGTTGATGAAGAAAGACTTTATCTCTATTGCTGATGTAACCAGAGAGGAGATAGATGAAATTTTCCGATTGTCAATAGAACTGAAAAACAATATCAAGGAAGAGATCGAGCATCACCTGCTCAACGATAAAATACTCGCCATGATTTTCGAGAAACCATCCCTTCGAACGCGCGTTACCTTTGAAACAGGAATGGTTCAACTGGGCGGACATGCCATTTATCTCAGCCCGGCTGACATACAGCTTGGGAAAAGAGAATCTATCCCCGATGCTGCACGAAATCTTTCCAGATGGGTTAATTGCATTATGGCAAGAACATTCGCTCACCGCACGGTAACCGAACTCGCCAAACACGCAACGGTTCCCGTAATCAATGCCCTTTCGGACAAGGAACATCCCTGCCAGACACTCGCTGATTTTCTTACCGTCCAGGAACGTAAGGGTACCTTAAAAGATCTGAAGATTGTGTATATCGGTGACAGCAACAATGTCTGCAATTCAATGATCCTGTTTTCCGCTCTGTACGGTTTGAATCTCACTGTTGCATCACCGCAGGGATACGAACCAACCACTGCAATAGTCTCTGAAGCAAACCGTGTTAAAACCAATGGCTTTAACCTCACTGTTACCAATGATCCCGTATCAGCGGCAACGGATGCAGATGTTCTGTACACGGATGTGTGGGCTTCCATGGGACAGGAAAGTGAAAAAGAAAAAAGACTCAAGGTGTTTAAAGACTATCAAATCAACACTGAATTGCTCAGCCGCACACACCCGGATAGCATTGTCCTGCACTGCCTTCCAGCCCACAGAGGTGAAGAGATCACCGACGAAGTCATTGATGGAAACCATTCTGTTGTACTCGATGAAGCGGAAAATCGACTCCATACAGAGAAGGCGCTTCTTGTAACACTTCTTAAGGCAGTATAATCAGAAAATTTTTTCTATGGAGGGAACATGGATAGAGAAATTATTATGACCGTAGATGCGCCAAAAACACTTGGACCATACAGTCAGGCTATAAAAATAGATAATTTTGTCTTTACCGCCGGGCAGATCGGGATTGACCCGTTCACTCAAAAAATGGTTGAAGGCGGTATCAAGGAACAGACAGAACAGGTTATAAAGAATCTGAGGACAGTTCTTGAAAAATCAGGAATGACACTCGATGATGCTGTCAAAGCGGATGTTTTCCTGACGGAGCTCAGCAATTTTGCTGAAATGAATGAAATCTACTCACTGTTCTTTTCGCAAGCTGAACCTGCCCGAAGCACGATTGTTGTGAAAGACCTCCCGAAAGGTGCCCTTGTGGAAATTGCCCTCATCGCCGCACAATAATCTATCGTATTTCTCTTTATGACAATACATCAACCTATAATAAAACACCTCCTTTCTATTTTCAGTTTAACCACGATTTATGAATATTAATTTTACAAAAATGGAAGCTGCTGGAAACGATTTCATTTTGATCGATGATCGCAGGGGAACCTTGCCCCGTCTTACGAAGGCAATACGAAGAAGGTTGTGTTCAAGAAAAAGGGGTATTGGCGCCGATGGTTTGATCGTGCTGGAAAAAGATGCACCTGCTCGTTTTCTGATGCGATACTACAACGCTGACGGAGGGGAAGCGGAAATGTGCGGCAATGGCGCACGATGTGTTGCACGCTATGCGTTTGCAAAAAGAATCGCAGGAGAAAAATTCTCTTTCGCCTCAAAATCAGGCATGCATACTGCCGAAATCCTCAAGAACAATTTCATCAAAGTCGAACTTCCGGCTTGTGTTTTCAAAAAATCTACACGACTAACGATCAATGGCAAAATACAGGTATGTGATTTCCTCATCGTTGGCGTTCCTCACATCGTCATCCTCACTCGAAAACTCGAAACCATTGATGTTGTGAGCACGGGCAGAAGGATACGAAACCTGAATCGTTTCAAACCTCCCGGAACAAATGTGAATTTCGTACAGCATCTGGGGAAAAACAAAATCAGGATTCGTACGTATGAACGCGGTATTGAGAACGAAACACTTGCATGCGGGACAGGAGTTGCAGCAGCAGCAGTGGCTTTATACAGAAAAAAAATGCTTTCTTCACCGATCTATGCTGAAACCCGATCGGGGGAAACCATCACCGTTCAACTAAAAAAGACAAAAGATTCTATCATTCCCTTCCTTGTTGGTGGGGCTCGTATCGTCTACTCAGGAGCAATTACCGTTTGAAAATCCGATCCAAGTCTTTCCTGTTTCCACAGGTAGAAAAGCAGATACGCTACTGCCCCGAAGAGAGAAAGATAAAGATTGAGTGCCATCTGGATGGGCGTTAGGATAAAGCTGAACATTACGCCAATATAGGGAATTATTCGTATCGGCATCGTCAAAATGGCAAATGCCATGCCAACAACAAAACCAATACCCATAAGCAGAAAAACAACAAGAAAGGTATGTCCGGGATGAGCCTTGATGAAGCGAAGACTACCCCTTAATGAATCACCCACCTGCGCATCTTCAACGATCAGGTAGGCGTTCGCAATTGCTGCGAAAACCCCGAAAAGAAATCCAATAACCAACAATACAAGAAAAATTAATCCTCCCCCAAATATTCCCAGAAGAATAGCTCCTGCTTCAGCAGATTCATAGATACCGATCGAGAAAAATACCAGTACCCCTGCAATTCCGCCGAGGATAACAAAAATCCCGCAATAGATAAGCCCTATGATACTCCACAATCCAATTATCCTGCCAACAAATTTCTTGCAATATTCAATGAATTTTTTGAACTCAAATTGTTTTTCTTTCAAAATGCTCTCAAGCAGCATTGCCCTTACTCCACCTGTTATGAAAGCCCAGAGCCAAAAAGCCGCAAGAAGAAATATAAGAAATATAAGAACTCCAAGAAGAATAAAAACAACATTTTCCGCCATAAAGGGAAGGAACTCCTCCGTTTCTATGTCCCCCATAAAAGCAGGAACAACCATAATAAGCGCAGGAATCGCTATCCCTATAAGTATAAGAGGAACCATAATGATTCCTGATACGAATTCCACAATAATGAGTATCCTGTTCTTATTTGTTCTCTTAAAAGTCGATTGTATGAACTGCCAGACTTCCATTATCACTCCTCTCTAATCCATCATTCCCGAAAGGCACGTGCCAAAAAGCGCTGCAAGATTTGCTCCTCCTATGCCGAAACCAAACATGAACGCTTTCTTCTCAAGGTCAAGCGGATAGCCAAATTCTATATACAGCGATGTTGGAATCCAGCTCAACTCTTGCGCAACCGTTTCACTCCTCTGGACATTAAAACCGCCAAAGAGCTGTCGATTGACATATTTCTGTGTAACATCCGTATCATACATCTTGGGAGCATAAAATATCTGTCCACCACCATATATTGACAAGAACTCTCCGAACCGCATACTCGCAACCAGATCACCTTTGGGAACAAGCCCACCTTTCCAAATATTATAGGTAACACTCAGGATTGCCGCTACATTGAAAGGATTGTATGAGCTCTTCTTTCTCCTTCTCCCTGACCGACTGGACGTCCTTCCTTTTTGTCTCTTTAACGTACTCCCGGGTGTCAGTCTCAATTTCCCCTGAGCACCGATCCCGGCGGTGCCGAGAAAGAGACCGAGATCAAAATTGTCTGTTGCGCCTATCTGAAAGAATCCACCCGCACTCATATTCTCGGCAATGTCTTCCATTGTTGTATCACTGAAGGCATAGGTCGGTATCATAACGTATGCAGTACTCCCGACATTTCCGGCTCCAAGTGTTTCCGCTGTTTGAAACGTCCCAAAGAAACACCCATTCGGAAGAGCAGAAAGCACTATAAGACAACAGAGATAACATAAATATTTAACACCCCAGCGTTTCATTGAACCTCCAGCATTATTTCCTAAAATCGCTTCTTAACAGTTTCACGATCGATCTTCTCGAACCAAAAGGGATTATACAGGTACCTACCCGGTAAAATACCATCTTTTGTGTGAATTTCACAAATTTCAACAGGTTCTGTCCCTGCGATGTATACCTCCTTGTAAACATCCGGACAGAATTCATTTGCAAGTTTATGGGAATGCTTGCATATTGATCTTGAAACAACACCTTTCGGCGAAGAAAAGCGTTTTACGCGTTTTCCTTTCATTGCTTCCCTCATAAATCGTGTCCATAGAGGAACTGCAAAGGTAGCTCCTGAGGCACCACTTACTATCCTCTTACGCGTGTCAAAACCTACCCACACACCGCAAACAAGGTCAGGGGTAAAACCAATGAACCAGGCATCGCTGTAATTGTCAGTAGTTCCGGTTTTCCCTGCCGCCGGTCTCCCGAATCCCTCTATGCGAGCACCAACCGCTGTTCCAGCATCAATAACCGTTGCCATGAGATCGACCATCACATATGCTGTAGCAGGATTAATCACTTCTTCCTTCTGGATCTCATGTTCGTAGAGTACATCGCCACCACGCTGAATAATCTTCTCGATTACGTACGGCTCGATCTTTACGCCAAGATTCGGGAAGACGCAGTAGGCGGCGGTTAATTCGAGAGGGGTGACTTCGCATGCTCCAAGAGCTAAAGAAGTGACTGCCTTGAGCTTGGATTTAATACCCATCTTTCTTGCATACTCAACGACTGTCTGCTCTCCAATGTATCTGATAAGGCGAACAGCCACCAGGTTTCTTGAAAGCGCAAGCGCAGTTCTCAAGGTAACCGGTCCCTTGAATTTATGGTCATAATTAGCGGGGGAATACTCTACACCACCCGATATCATTACAATTGGTATATCGAGCACTTCATCACTCGGTGTAAAACCATTATCAATACAAGCGGTATACACAAATGGCTTAAAAGCTGAACCTGGCTGACGTTTTGCCTGTGTGGCTCTATTGAATTCGCTTTCCTCATAGTCCCGTCCCCCAACAAGAACACGGATAGCTCCGGATTGGGGCTCGATGACAACGAGAGCACCCTGTATATATTTGGTCATTGCACCTGTGGTATCCTTCTCTGTTGTATCCCGCACCACTTTAAATCGGTACATCTTCTCCAGTCGTTGCAGCCATTTCTCCGTTATCCGGTTAGCCTTTTTCTGTAGATCAGTATCAAGTGTCGTATAGATATCCAATCCACTCCTGTAGAGCATATTCTCGCCATACCAGGTAAGCACTTTCCTCCTCACCTCTTCTACAAAATAGGGAGCATCTCTGAATACATCAGTATGTGGATTGAGCCCCAGCGGTGCATTCTTTGCCCGCTCTCCTTCATCTTCCGATACCATCTCGGTTTCAATCATGGAATTGATTACCAAATTTCTCCGCATGAGAGACTTTTCAGGGTTCTTCAAAGGATCGTAGTAGATAGGAGATTTTGGCAAACCAGCAAGCAATGCAACTTCCGGAAGGGTAAGCTCCCGTGCATGCTTTCCAAAAAACGAAATGGATGCAGCTTCAACGCCATATGCACCATTACCATAGTAGATTTGATTGAAGTACATGAGCAGAATTTCATCTTTTGAGTATCCACGCTCGATCTGGACCGCAAGCAGTATCTCCTTCAACTTCCTTACCACCGTTCTTTCCTGGGTGAGAAAAAGGTTTCTTGCAAGCTGCTGGGTTATCGTGCTTGCACCCTGAACGGTTCTACCCGCTTTGATATTCTGAATTATTGCTCGAGCTATTCCAATAATATCTACACCCCAGTGGCGATAAAATTTTCTGTCTTCAATAGAAATGGTGGCATCTACCATGAGGGACGGAACTTCGCTGAGTGAAACTTCAATCCTCTTTTGAATAAAGAACTCCCCAACAAGGGCACCGTCTTTATCAAAAACCCTGGTAATAACAGGAGGTGAAAAATCCTCAAGACACCTGGTATCCGGTAAATCCCTGTTCAACCAGAGCATTGATGAAAAAACAAATCCAAGAGCAAGAAAAAAAAGAATAAAAAGCGCCATACCAGCACGCTTCAAAAATCTCATTGTTGAGTATCTCCTTCTACATCTGAAGGCAGTACTGTCCTGCTGAATTTCATTCTTTCTTCCTCTTTCTTTGTCAGGACATCAACCCGTGCTTCAAGATCACGCACCTTCTTCGAGAGCATTTCCTTTTCTCCAATTTTAACGAGAATGATACTTCTTAACAGTATA